>JAYTHD010000365.1:0-2509 GCA_043732975.1 Verrucomicrobiota bacterium | reverse complement strand
ACCCACCAGCGGTGCGCGGCGTCCGTGGATCAGCGCCGCGCCTTCGTTGCGCACGCGCGGAAAGCCATCGCCATAGCCCAGGGGCAACACCGCAATCCGCCGCGGTGTCTCCGCGCGAAATCGCATCCCGTAGCCCACCGTGTCGCCCGGCTCCAGATGCTGCAACGCCGTGATGCGCGCCTTCACAGTCATGACGGGGGCGAGTCCCGGAAGACGTCGACACACCGAGGACGGATAAACACCCAGCCCTAGGATGCCAAGCCGCACCATGTCGAGATGAGCCTCGGGGAGATCGAGAAAGCCGCCGCTGTTGCAGGCGTGGAGACAGGGCAGGGCGAGTCCGAGCTTCCGAAGCGACGCCACGCATTTTTGAAAGTCCGCGAACTGCTGGCGGGCGAAGGTTTTGTCCAGTTCGTCGCTCTGCGCAAAATGGGTCATGGCGCCCGCGCAATCGAGGTGGGCGAGTCGGGCCACCGCCGGTCCCCAAATGTCGACCGTTCGCGCCGGCAGACCAAAGCGGTTCATGCCCGAGTTGATCTTCAGATGCACCGGCAGGCGCTTCCCGCGGCTGGCGGCAAAGGCTTCCAACGCCTGAGCGGTCTCCAGTGAGCCCACGCAGGGCCACAGATGAAATTCCAACAGCGCCGGAAATTCCTCCGGAATCCGTTCGCCCAACAGCAGAATGGGCGCCTCAATTCCTCCCTGCCGGAGCTTCAATGCCTCACCCAACGTAAACGTGGCGAAGGCTTCCACACCGTGTCGCAGAGCCACCTGCGCGACGGCCACCGCTCCCATGCCGTAGGCTTCGTCCTTAATTACCTGCAGCAAACGGACCCGCGCCGGTAGGTCGGACCGGATGAGTCGGAGATTCCCGGCCAGGGCTCGGAGATCCACCTCGATCCAGGCCGGACGGGTGGGCGCCGATTCCTTCGTGGTAATCGCGGTGTTCAAATTTATTCCGACCCCGGCGGCCAGAGGGATTCCCCCACGTCGGTCCGGAAATACGAACCCAGGGAACGCACCCGCCGAATATTCTCGTAGGCCGTGGCGATGGACGTTGCGAGTTCCGTTCCCACGGCGGCGACGTCACACAAGCGATGGCCCGTGGTTTCCATGCCGGCTCCATCGGCCGTTGCCGCCACTTCGCTCCACCAAAGGTCACATGTGGGTGTGCCTTCGACGGTGACCGGGACGCGCGGTCCTTCCAGTTGGGTGAACGGATAGCCGTACCCCGCGACGGTGAGATTGCAGCCATAGCGCAGATCCTCGCGCCAGACCGGATGCAGCCGCTCGTTGCGCGCACACGCCAGCAGGGTGGCGCATGGATTGGCGAGCAGGCGCAGGATCATCGGCCCGCTGGTCACTCCGAGGCGCACATTGTATTCCAAAACGTGCCAGCGATTTTCGTGACGGATGGCAGTGACCTGCACAGGGCCATGGAAACCGACTTCGCGGAACCACGGGAGCAACGGTTCCAGCAACTCACGAACCAGTCCGTAGCGATCCTGCTCGTCCCGCTCCACCAGACCTCCCAGTGGTGCGCCGGCGACGACGCCCAAATTTCCGTTGAACGCCCGCTTGTATTCCTGATTCGTCACCAGCGGATAAATCTCGCCGCCACTGACCAGCGCGATGTGTCCGGCCTCGCGTCGACCGAGGTATTCCTGGAGAAAAATGCCCTCCGAATCATCCAGTCGCGGCAGCCACGCCAGAGTGTCGGCGGGGGTCTCGCAAACAATCGTGTGGATCGGGCTGGTGGGCGAACACAACGGATTCTTGAGGACAAAGGCGCGCCCTTCCGTCCGCACCCAATGTTCGGCCGCGGCGCGGTCGGGCGCGAAGCGGGAGCGGGGAAATGGAATGCCGTAGCGGGCGCAAAGTTCGCGGGCGAAATCGCGTTCCCGCTCCAGGCGCAACCCTTCGCCGGTGGCGCACAGCAGCGGCGGATTCAGCGCCAGGAATTCCTCCGTCCAGGGCTTGAGTGCCCATTCGATCGACATCGGCACCAGCAGTTGCGGACGGGTCTCCCGGATCCACGGACAAGGATTGGGCAGCTCCAGGACCGAACGACACGGCGCCGCTGACTGCGGACCGTAGTGTCCGTAAGGGCGCGTGAGGTAGCCGGAGACCGCCGCCCCATCCTGGCGGAGGATATGGAGGAAGCCCTGCGTGAAGGCGCCCACCCCCAGCACCATCACGGATGTCCCACTAGCCGCGGTCATTGCGCATTTTTATGGCGGCCGAGGTTAAGAGGCGGCCACTGGCGGTAAAGCAGATTGCTGCTTCAAATGAACAATTTGCTCGTCAGAGACTCGCTCCACCTTGTTTGTGGCCCTCGGCCACCAAACCGGTGGAGCTCCAAGGGACAGGTGAATTCTCTTCGCAAATGAATAATTTAGCTCGTCGGAGACTCAGAACTCCTGACCCCGTGCGGGGATGAGGGGCGGGGAGTGGAAGGAAATTGAGCCCGAAAGGCGGGCGGATTGCTTTTTGCTTTCTCCCGGGACGA
>JAYTHD010000364.1:0-7849 GCA_043732975.1 Verrucomicrobiota bacterium | reverse complement strand
GCTCAATGAAATCGGCATTGGCACAAACTCCATGGGCGACGGATCGCAGGCCGTCGGCCGGGTTCCCTTTGTCGGAGAACTGCCACCGGGTGCGTCGCAAACCCTCACGCAATCCGTCATTCTTCCGGCCGGTGTTTCCGGTAGCCGTTTCCTCGGGGTCACCGCCAATGCCGCCGGCACGCTCCACGAATCCAATGAGTCCAACAACACCGGCTTTGCCACCGCGGCCATCACGATCCAGGCCTCCGATTTGCAACCCACCCTCGTTCGTTCCGTTGGGGCTGCCCTGTTTGGGCAACGGGTGGAAATCAGCTTTGCCGTGACCAACCGGGGGAACGCCCCGGCCACGGCCGCCGGCCCGGACCAGGTTTTCCTCAGCGCATTTTCCAATTCCCTGAGCGGGGCCACCCTTCTGGTCGCGGTTCCCGGTGGCGTGCTCAGCCCAGGCGCCGGCTACACCCGAACCGAAACCGTGACGCTGCCCCTGATCCCCGGCGCGCCGGCCGGAGTCTATTACCTCACCGTGCTGGCCGACGCCAACAACGCACAGGCCGAGGGCACCGAAGACAACAACCTCGCGGTGGCGCCGATCTCTCTGACCTACCCGCCGCTGCCGGACCTGGCGATCACCCGTGTGGTGGCGCCGGCAACCCTCGTGCCCGGCGTGAATACATTGGTCAGTTGGACGACGACGAATCGCGGCACGCTCGCCCTCAACGGCCAGTGGAATGAGGTTGTCTCCCTCACCAACAGCAACGGGGGTTCTCTCTCTCTTGCCGAAATCCGGTACACCAACTCGCTGGCCGCGGGGCAGTCCCTGGTGCGCACGCAGTCGGTCGTCATTCCCGACACGCTGGCCGCCGGGGATTGGCGCGTGGTCGTGCGCACGGACAGCCGGCAGGAAATATTTGAAGCCAGCGAAGCGAATAATTCAACGGCGGCGGAGATTCTTTCACATGTCCTGGCGCAACTGACGCTGGTCCCGCGGAGTGCGACCTTGCCCGAGGGCACGTCGTTGTCGATCACGGTTTCGCGGAACGGGGACCTCACGCTTCCCCTGGTCGTCACGGTGACCAACAGCGATGCCACGGAGTTGGCGGTGACGAATCAGGTCGTCATCCCGGCGAACCAGTTCTCGGCCAGCTTCGTGGTGGAGGCCTTGCTGGACGGCGTGGTGGATGGGAACCAGGCCGTCACCATGGGGGTGGCCACGACCGGATATCAGGCGGCAGCGGCCCGCTTCACCGTGCAGGACATTGATGTCCCGGCGTTGAAGTTGTCGATCGGTGCACCCACGGTGGCCGAGGGACTGACGGTGTCGGCCACCGTGACCCGCGATTATGGCACCAATGTGCCGCTGGTGGTCACCTTGCAGGGATTTGACTCGGCACAACTAATCGTGCCGGCCACCGTGACCATCCCCGCCGGCCAGTTGTCCCACACCTTCGTTCTGATTGCGGTGGATGACGACGTGATTGAACCCGCTCTCACCTATTCCGTGGTGGCGTCGGCGCCGGGCTTTACGTCGGCCTCGGCCAGTGTGGTGATTTTGGATAACGACCTCCCGTCCGTCTCCCTCGTTCTGGCCAGCCACACCGTGAGTGAAGGCGCCGGGTTGCAGGCCACCACGGCGACCGTCACCCGACAGACAGTGAACACGCATGCACTGACGGTGGATGTGACCAGCAGCGATCCGGAACTGGTGTCCGTGCCGACGACTCTGCGGATTCCCGCGGGCAACACCTCGGTCACGTTTCCCGTGGCCGTCGTGGACAACCAACAGGTGGAACCCACCCGCACGGTGACGCTGCGAGTGTTCGTTCACGATGCCTTCGATAACCTGATCGCCGAAGGCATTCCCGACACGCTCCAGGTTTTGGACGATGATGGTCCCACGCTGAAGGTGTCGATCAATCGGGATGCCGTGCCCGAAGGTCTCGTGGCTGCTGCGCTGGCCACCATCAGTCGCAACACCGCGACGAACGTGGCGGTCACGGTGACCCTCGCGAGCAGTGCCACGACCGAACTAACCTTGCCGGCTTCGGTGATCATTCCCAAGGGTGCTGGCAGCGTCAGTGTGCCGGTGAACTCCTTGTTCGACGGTGTGACCGATGGCAACAAGACCGTCACCGTGACGGCCTCGGCCACGGGATTCACTCCGGGATCCGCACAGGTCGTCGTGACCGATATCGATCTGCCGGACTTTGTGGTCCGGAACGTGGTGACACCCACCAGCGCCGCCACCGGTGATAACTTCACACTCAGGTATCGGGTGGAGAACCGGGGTGTTTCCGCTTCCGTTCTGCCGTTCGTCACTCGGATTTTTCTGAGCCCGGATGCCATACCGAGTGATGACGACGCCGTCCTGGGGGAATATCTTTTCAGCGGCACGCTGCCAGTGGGGCAATTCCTGGAGCAGACGGCGCAGTTTGGTCTGCCTACCAAGGCAGGCCGTTACTGGGTGATCATCGTGACGGATGCCGGAAATCAGATTCCGGAGGTGCTCGAGAACAACAACACGTTCATCTCGGCCTTGCCCATCGACGTAACGCCGGCGTACCGGGCGGTGGCCCAGACAGATGTGACGAAGGCGCTCGCGGGCACCCCCATTGTTTTTCGCGGCCAGGCCTTCCGCGGCGCCTCCACGACTGCGGCGCCGGCAGGTGTGCCCATTAATATATATGTCCTCACCCGCGGAACGGTTCGCCCCCTGCCGGTGGAGACCGATGCCCAGGGCCAATTTGGAACCGTCTGGCAACCGCTCGCGGGCGAGGCGGGCTTCTATGAAATCAGTGCCGGACCGGTCGGCGATGCGGTGCCCGCCGCACAAGGTAGCTTTACCCTGTTGGGGATCCGGGCGAATCCCGGCGGCGTGGCTCTCCGTTTGCCGGAACAGAGCAGTGTCACCGGCGAACTTCGGGTGGAAAACCTCAGCCCGTTGCCGCTGAGTCCGCTGACCGTCACCGTCCTCGATCCCGACCCCGCACTCACCGTGATGGCGGATCTGGCCAATCAGGGAAATCTTCCCGGTTCCGGAACGCTCCGACTGGGCTACGTGGTGACCGCGCTGCAATCGTCGCAGCAGAAGATCCGGACTGTGCGCCTGAAGGTAAGCCATCCCGATGGTATTGTGCTGGAGATACCGCTTCAGATCACGATTGAACCGCACCGGCCCCACCTGGTCGCGCAGCCCACGGAAATATTGCGTACGGTCGTGCGTGGGCGTCAGACATTGGTCGAATTCGAAGTACTGAACGACGGCGGCACGGCCTCGGGCCCGCTGCAAGTCTCCCTGCCGCAATTGGAATGGCTGAGCCTGGTCTCCACCAATCCTGCGCCGTCGCTGGCGCCCGGAGAGACCAATCACTTCACCCTGGCCATGACGCCGCCGGCAGACGCGCCCCTGAATGAATTCGTCGGCAATCTGGCGATCAACGGCACCAATAGCACCCTGGCAGTCCCCTTGACACTGCGGACGGTTTCCACGGCCGTCGCGGATCTGCAGATCATTGCCGAGGATGAGTTTACCTATTTTGCCGAAGGTGCGCCGCGGGTCACCAATGCGGTCATCACCCTGAAGGATACCGTCACCCGGATCATCCTCACCAACACGCCGGTGAATGCCCAGGGGGAATTGTTGATCCACGGTCTGCCCGAGGGTTACTACGATCTCGAAGTCCGCGCGGAGCAGCATCAATTGTCCGTGCAAACACTGCTAGTCACGGCTGACCAGACCAACGAGGTGCGGGTCTTCACCTCCCGTGAGTTGGTGAGCTACAATTGGACGGTGACGCCGGTTCAAACCGAGGATCATTATCGCGTCACGATCGAGACCACCTTCGAGGCCAATGTTCCGGCCCCCGTGGTGACGCTTGAGCCGGCTTCCATCGACATTGCGGAGTTGGTCTTTGTTCATGGCGTGGCTCAGATCAATTTCACCCTGGAAAACCACGGACTTATCGCGGCCCAGGGTGCCCAGTTGAATCTGCCGGACAACGATGAATACGAATTCACCGCTCTGGTCACCGATATCGGGCTGATACCGGCGCACGCCAAGTTCGTGATTCCGGTCCAGGTTCGGCGGAAGCACGGCATTATCGAGACGCTGACCGGCCCGGTCATCGCTTCGGGCACCAGCAAGTTGGTGACAGCCGCACCGCCTTTTGATCCCGGGACAGTGCCCACGCCCGTCGACAAAGGCCTCTTGATCACCAATCGGCCGGCGACCGGCAGTCTGGCCAACGGACAGGCCATTCTTTACCGCGTCGACGTTACGGGTGGCTACACGCTGGAAGTGGCCCTGAACAGCAGCGCCTCGGTGGGAACGAACAACATGTATATCCGCTTCGGTGAGGCACCGACCGAGACGGACTTTGATCTGTTCACCCGCAATGCCACCCGTCCCAACGCCCGGTTGGTGATTCCAACGGAGCAGGTGGGCACCTATTACATCCTGGTCCATGCCGTCAATATGCCGGCGGCACCCGCGGGTTATACCCTGACGGCCAAGGCGCTACCGTTTGGCATTGCCAGTGTCTCAACCCGGGTTCTGGGCAATTCCGGGCTGGTGACACTTCATATTTCGGGAGCGGGTTTTGATACGACGACACAAATCGCAATGATCGGTCATGGGCGTACCAACTTCCCGGTGCAATACAAGGTGGAGAATTCCGCCGACATCGGCGCCACCTATGATCTCCGGGGAATGCCGCTGGGTTACTACGATCTCTATTTGTATACCGTGGCCACCGACGGGGACCTGGGGCCGGATGGCAGCTTTACCCCGGTGGACTCCATCAACCAGGAGAGTCGACTGAAGGACTACCTTCAAATCGTGGACAGCCCGCCGTCGGCGGTGGCTGTGGGTGTCATTCTGCCCCAGAAGGTGCAATTTGGCGGGCAATTCCCCTTTCAAATTGTCGCCACGAATCCGGGAAATATGGATATCCCTTCACCGTTCATCCGAATCTCCGGGCGAACGCATACCCGGTTTGTGCCGGCCGGCGAGCCGGAAGCCGTTGCCATGAGCGAATTGGTCGTTCGTGTTGCCGGTCATCCTCACTTGTCCGCCTTGGCGCCCGGAGAGACGGTGGTGATGAATTTCATCGGGACAGTGGATTCCGGTGTGGATGCGCGGATCGAGGTGGAGGATTTGAGTCAGGCGGAGGGGCCGATTGAGTGGAATGAATTTGCCCCATATTACAAGGATCGGGTCGACGCGGCGGATTGGGAGTCGCTGTGGGCGGCCTTCAAACGGACTGCCGGCGATAGTCTCACCAGCTTCCGCGCCGCGCTGACCTCGGCCGTCGCGAGTTATCCGGCGGCGACGGGAATTGACTCCGTGCCGGCGGACGCACTGGTTTTCCGCCTCCTGGAACCAACGCCGCCGGATGAGGTCCCGGAGGCGGCTCTGGCGCCGGTTCGTGCCCTGGAGGCCATCCCTTCGCGAATTCGACCGTCACGAGCCCTTCCCCGATTGGATTCCCGGGGATTTCCCGATGGCCTGTCGAAGGCGCCGGACTGTTATGCGATCCGCTTGAGGGAGGAAAGCATGACTCCGGACGAGTTGGACGAGGCCCTCGACGCCATGCGCAAACAGAAGGCGGTTTTGACCGCCCCCATTCTTTTTCGCGTGAATCAGCTTTTCGGCAGCACTTATCGCAACATTGTGGAGGAATATCTGGCCTATGATTTTGATCTGGCCCCCCACGTTCCTGCGCGCCGGGAGTATGGCGATGACAGCGACATTGTGAACGGGACCCGCGGGCGAATTGGATTCAGAAAATCCGCGGTGACCATTCGGGCAGTGGCGGGGTTGGAGTCACCCATTGCGTATGCCCTGAAATATAAGTTGAAGCACTGCATGCTCGTCTGTGGGAGCCTGCCGGCGAGCATTACCATCGAGGAACTCTTCAAGGATTTGCCAAAGGTTGGCAAATTGAAGCCGAAATCCCTCGGTGAAGTCGCCATCGACACCTTCGCGACTGAGATGAATTTCAATGCGGATCAGGACCTTAATTTTGATGCCTGGTATGATAAATACACCGGAACTCCCGAATTGAACAGCATCCCCAAGAATCTGGCGGGTGGATTGAGTGGAAGCTTTCGCGGCACGATTGATCGCGGTGAGCTGGACGTTAAGAAAAGCCGCGTCAAGCTCAAGCCGCTTAACGCGGGAAAGTGCGGGAATTTTAAGGGGTTGGAGTTCGAGACCGACCTCGTCATCAAATATCAGGATTCCTTCGACTTCTGCCCGGGTGCGCTGGCCTATGCCTGGACGGGGCCGCGCCAGGTATCCATCGCCATGCAACGATGGGAGGCGTATGAACTCGCCTATTCGGTACCCTTCACCGTCACCTACAAGCCGGATCCCTTGAAGGTGAAGATCGCTGCAGGCCAATTGGTGGGCATCTGTCCGCAAAACTGCTGCCCTGCGCGGATCACGGTGGACTATTCCTATGAGTGTGGGCCGCATCCTGTGGCGAAACAGGCCCAGGCTGCAGTGGGCAACAGCGCATGCAAGGCCGGTGCGGAAGGTACACCCGATTGCCAGACCACAGGCAAGGGATTCAAGGGGTTGCCCCAGCCCGACGCAGGGGATTCGTCCGGCGGCGGCTTTGGTAGTGGCCATGGCAGCACCTATATCCTGGATGCGCCCTGCAGCAAGACCAGTGGCAGCCGGGCCGCCCTCGCGGGAACAGGAGCGTCAGCTCCGCTCGCGTCCGGCGAGGTCTGCGCCAAGGTGAAGCTTCGCCTGGAACAGGAGATCGTCACCACCCGGGACGCCTTCCAGGCCAATCTGGACATCCTTAACAACACCGCCACCAGCCTCGACGGTGTGCTGGTGGATCTGGTCGTCCGCGACCGATTCGGGGAGGATGCGACGGAACTCTTCGGGATTCATGCCCCGACCCTGGACGGCATCTCGGCCGTGGATGGCGGCGGCACGATCCCGGGCAACCAGACCGGCAAGATCGGTTGGCTGATTGTTCCCACCATCGACGCCGCAACCAATGGTCCCACCCTCTACTATGTGAGTGGATCCTTATCGTATACCTATAATGGACTGCGCGTCACCGTGCCCCTGGCTCCGGCGCCGATCACGGCGATGCCCAGTGCCAGCCTCGTGTTGAAATACTTCCATCAGCGCGATGTGTTCAGTGACGATCCCTACACACCGGAAATTGAACCCAGCGTGCCGTTTTCCCTCGCGATCCTGATTCAGAACAACGGCAAGGGCACGGCCGGCAACCTGCGGATCACGTCGGGACAGCCCAAGATTGTGGAAAATGCCAAGGGATTGCTCATCGACTTTCTGTGCATCGGGACGCAGGTGGATGGACAGGATGTCTCGCCCTCGTTGACCGCAAAGTTTGGGAATATACTTCCGGGTCAGATTGCCATCGCGCGCTGGCTTTTCACCGCCAGCCTCCAGGGACTTTTCCTGGATTATAAGGCGACGTTCGAACACCTCGATGCGATCGGAAACAAGCGGTTATCCTTGATTGATCATGTGGAAATTCATGAGATGAATCACATCGTGCAGGCGGGCGGTGCCTTTGAAGACGGTCGACCGGATTTCCTCGTGAATGATGTGCCCGATGCCGGCGATTTCCCGGACACGGTGCATTTCAGTGACGGTACCACGGCGGAGGTTCAAGTGGTCACCCAGGCGAAGGTGAGTGGTTCGACCGTGGGTGCGGATGCCGTCGTGCAATTGACGGCGGTGCTGCCCAAGGGTTGGGTTTACTTGCGCGTGCCGGAACCGGCCAACGGGAAGGCGCGTCTCACCCGGGTGGTGCGTTCGGACGGCGTCGAGATCGGCTTCGGGACGAACGTGTGGACGACG
>JAYTHD010000363.1:0-3282 GCA_043732975.1 Verrucomicrobiota bacterium | reverse complement strand
TCACGCACCATTGGCAGAACCGCGAGCAGGAGCGCCGCGGACGGAATGAACTGGCTCCAGACTGCCGGAGGTGGCATTTCCGTCCGCGGCGCTCCTGCTCGCGGTTCTGCCAATGGTGCGTGAACTCACCGTGCCCTGGCTTTTCTGGCTCGTGGTGCTGGCGGTGGATGTGCTCGCCGTGGTGCTGGCGCTGCTGACCGGAGCCCTGCTCGGCCTGCTTTCCGTCCTGGTTTTCACGCTGGCGGTGGCAGGCGTCTGGCTGTCGCAATCCACGGCCCAGGCGGTGAATCTTTCGGAGAGCGTTGTGGTCATCGGGGGCTTCGCCCTGTTCTTTTTTGGCGCCAGTGCCTGGATCTGGAAAAAGTACGCGCCCGCCGGATTGGCGCTGGCATCTGTCTCGGGCGCGCCCGGGCCGAACGCGACACCGAACCTGGGCTTTGACGTCCGTCTGGCGATCCCGGCGTTGTCCGCCGTGCTGCCGTTCCTGCTGCTCATCATGGCAACGGCGCAATTCAAGCCGGCCAATCCCTCGCCAATTTTTGGGCTGGCAGCGCTGCTGCTGGTGCTGCTGTTGGGATTGGCGCAACGGGCGCGACTGGACGCCTTGCTGGCCGTCGGGCTCGGCAGTGTGGGGCTGTTGCAGGCGGCCTGGCTGGCGACGTCCCTGGATCCGCAGCAGGCGATCATTCCGTTGTGCTGGAATCTGGGATTCTACTCGGCGCTGTCGGTCTTTCCGTTTCTCTTTTCGACGGAATACCAAACGCGTTCCCTCCCCTGGGCGGTCGCGGCCATGACCGGTCCCGTGCACTTCGGTTTGGTGTACGCGTTGATCCAGCGGGCGTTTCCGAATTCCCTGATGGGTCTGCTCCCCGCAGCCTTCGCGGTGCCCGCGCTGGTGGGTCTCTTCCACCGCATCCGGAACTTGCCGGTGGACGAGCCCTCGCGGTTGGCGCAACTGGCGTGGGTGGGTGGAGTCGCCCTGTTTTTCATCACCCTCATCTTTCCGATCCAATTCGAAAAACAATGGATCACCCTGGCGTGGGCCGGGGAGGGAGCGGCGCTGTGCTGGCTGTTTCGGCGCGTGCCGCATCCGGGACTTCGCGGAGTGGGACTTGGGCTGTTGGTCACGGCGTTTGCCCGGTTGGTCTTCAACCCGGCGGTGCTGAGTTACCACGCCCGCTCGGCCACGCCCATTCTGAACTGGTATTTTTACACCTATGGGTTGGTCGCGCTCAGCCAGTTTGCCGCCGCCCGCTTGCTGGCGGCACCCCGGAACATCGTCCAAGGGCGGGATGTCCCGCCCGGGCTGCAAGGCTTCGGCACCGTATTGCTGTTTCTATTGGTGAACATTGAGATTGCCGATTTTTTCAGCACGGGCACTTCCTTGACGTTTGAATTCTCGGGCAGCTTCGCCCGGGACATGACCTACACGATTGCCTGGGCCTCGTTTGCTTTCGGGCTGCTGCTGGTGGGCATCCGCCGTCGCGCCCGCCTGGTGCGTTATGCCAGCCTCGGATTGTTGGGCATCTCCCTGCTGAAGCTTTTCCTTCACGATCTCGCCCGTCTCAACCAACTCTATCGCATCGGAGCCTTTGCCGCGGTGGCGGTCATTGCCATGGTCGCTTCGTTTCTCTATCAACGTTTTCTGGCCACGGGAACGGGCACCGATGCGGACGCGGCCAAATCGCTGAATGAAAATCGCTGAGAATTCCGGTCGGTGGGTGCGCTGTCTGCGGGCCCTTTCAAGCCGTGTGCTGGCGCTGGCGCTGCTGGCGGGCTTCCAGGGCGTGGCAGCGATCAAACGCTCGGAATGGCGTTTGAACCAGACGGTCGAAATAGCTGCCGCCGGTCTCGTCAAGACCGCGCTGCCGGCCGAGACCCTGGGGGCGCTTCGCGCCGAGGCGCCGGATCTGCGGTTGCTGGATACTGCGGGCGCCGAGGTGGGTTGGTTTCTGGAACGGCCGCTCCGGTTCACGCCCGATGTCCCCGTTCGACGGGTGAAGTCCTTTCAGACCACGCTCCAGCCCCGGGTCACGGTGTTGACGATGGAGACGGGGGTGTCCCTGCCGATCGGCGGACTGGCGTTGGAAAGTGGTACGGGTTCCTTTCTCAAGGCAGCCCGGATCGAGGGCTCGAGCGACGGGCGGATCTGGGACGTGCTCGCGGCGGGCGTGCCGTTTTATCAAAACTACCAGGGACAGACCCGCCTTCAGACCACCTTTTCGCCCCAATCCTGGTCCTGGTTGCGCGTCTCACTGGATGACGCACGAAGTGTGCCCGTTCCGTTCACCGATGCCCGACTCCAGGTCATCACCGTCGGCGACGTCCTTGATGTGGAGAACCGGACGTTGCCCGTGTTGTCGCGCGATGAACTGCCGCGGGAGACCCGCCTGACCCTGGATCTGGGAAGTGCGAATCTGGATCTCGCAGCGATCCGGGTCGGCAGCAGCGATGGTCCGTTCACTCGGGCCATTTCCTTGCGGGTCCCGAGCCTGGATCAGGGGGAATGGGGCGAACGCATCCTCGCCCGCGGATTTCTGCATCGCGATCTGACCCCCGAGGGCGGCCCGGCGCCGGCGCCGGCGCGGTTCGAGTTGGCGGCGTCCTGTCCCGTGCGCCGACCAGTGCTGGTCATCGAAAACGGCGACAGCCCGCCCGTGTCGATCACGGGCATCACGGCCGAGGTCACGCCGGTCCAACTGGTCTTCTTCGCGCAGAAACCGGGGCGCTACCGGTTGCTGGCGGGAAATCGGGTCTGCCGTTCCCCGCAGTACGACCTGGCAGCGTTCAGTGAGCAAATCAGAGGCGTGGCGCCCCAGGCCGCCTCGTTCGGGGCGTTGGTCGCCAATCCGGAGTATCGTGCGCTGGCTGCGGAGATGGATCCGTTCATTCAAGGCGCCGCGCTCGATCCGACGGGGTGGAATTACCGGAAGCTGGTGACAGTTTCCCAGGCAGGTCCGCAAGTGCTCGAGCTGGATTTCGACGTGTTCATGCACGCCCGTCCGGACTTCGCGGACCTGCGCCTGGTCAGCGGGGGAAATCAACGCTCCTTCGTCCGGGAAGCCAACGCCGGAATCCGCACCGTACCGGTCGAGCCGGTCTCGGCCAACGATTCGAAGCGGCCCGCGTTCAGCCGGTGGCGCTTGAAATTGTCCCACGCAGGATTGCCGTTGCTGGCCCTGACGGTGGAGTCGAGCACCGCCCTGTTCGATCGCGCCGCCCGGCTTTTCGAGACCGTCAGCGACGGCCGGAGTGAGTCGTGGCGTCATGAACTCGGTGAAG
>JAYTHD010000362.1:0-4121 GCA_043732975.1 Verrucomicrobiota bacterium | reverse complement strand
GCTGGAACGACATCCTGATCATCGGGTTTCCCGGGCAGGACACCTCGTGGTATGAAAATCCCCGCGGCCGCGAGGGGCATTGGATCCGGCACAAGATTTTTGACGATACCTGCAATGAGTCACCGACGTTCACCGACATCACCGGGGATGGCCGGCCGGAGTTGGTGGGGATCACCAAGGGGCGCTATGGCTATGCGGGACCGGATTTGACGGCGCCGGAAAAGCCCTGGGTGTTGCATCCAATTTCGCCCAACAACAATTACGGCAATTTCACCCATGGCATGGGCGTGGGCGACGTGAATGGCGACGGTCGAATGGATTTGATTGAAAAGGATGGCTGGTGGGAACATCCGACGTCACTGGCGGGCGATCCCCTCTGGACCTTCCATCCGCAGCCGTTTGGGGTCGGCGGTTCGCAGATGTACGCCTACGACGTCAACGGTGATGGGCTCAATGACATCATCACCGGACTTTCCGCGCACGGGTTTGGTCTGGCCTGGTTTGAGCAATATCGCGAAGGCGGGGCGATCAAGTTCAGCGAGCACATCCTGATGAACAAGGAACCGGGCGAGAGCCGCTACGGGATTAAGTTTTCCGAGCTGCATGCCATCGATCTGGTGGACATGGATGGCGACGGACGACTGGACATCGTGACGGGCAAACGCTTCTGGTCCCATGGCCGCACGGGGGATCCGGATCGTAATTCGGCTGCCGTCCTCTATTGGTTCCAACTCGTGCGTGGAGCGAATGGGTCCGTGGATTACGTGCCGCACCTGATCGATGACAACTCCGGCGTGGGCGTGCAGGTGGTGGCCCGTGATTTGAATGGCGATGGACTGGCGGACATTGTCGTGGGCAACAAAAAGGGGACTTTTGTGCATCTGCACGAAAAGAAAACGGTGAGCCATGAGGAATGGCTGACGGCCCAGCCGAAGCCGCTGCGGGATTGATGGGGCAAAGCCGGATCGATTCAGTTCAACCACCAATAAACGCGAATAAGCATCAACAGGGCGAGGTTAAAACAAGGCTGTCGATTTTATGAACACGATTCACAATTGGGTCGCAGCGTGGCAAAGGATGTTTGCGGTTGGCATCTTGGGAGCTTTTGCCCACTCGGCGTTGGCCCAAGCGACGCCCGCGCCGGATGGTTCGGCGACGGAGCGGGCCTTACTGTCTTCGCGGGTTTTGCCGCCTCTGCCCTCGGCCTTGGGCATCCCCGCACCGGGGCCGACCAATGACGCCCCCTACCGTCCACAGGCAATTTTGCCGGGGGGAATCGTGGTTCCACTCTTCGCGCCGGAATCGCCCCATTTGAAGCGCGAGCGGGTTCGGGAGGCCGAGCAATACACGCTCAGTAAATCAGTCCCGGGCCGCATTTCCAGCATCGTCAACATCCACAATCCCTCGATCGAGGTGCATCTCGTGGATCCCGGCATGAACACCGGCACGGTGATCATCCTGGCGGCCGGCGGCGGGCACAACACGCTGAATGTCGGCACTGAGAGTGCGGACTTTGTCCCCTACTTTTTCAATTACGGCGTCAACACGGTGATCCTGCGGAACCGGTTGCGTCGGGATGGCTACGAGCCCAGGACGGATGCCGTGCGGGATGCCCTGCAGGCCATTCGGATTGTGCGGGCGTATGCCGCGGAATGGCGTCTGGATCCGAATCGGATTGGCATCATGGGCTTCAGCGCGGGGGCCGAACTGGCCGCTCCGGCGGCGCTTCAATACCTGGATTTTGACCGCGAGAATCCCACGCCAGTGGATCCGTTTGATCCGTTTGGCGGGATGTCGTCGCGACCGGATTTCTCGGTGCTGTTGTATCCCGGGCCGACACCCTTTGCCCGTGATCCGCAAACACCGATTCCGCCGAATGCCCCACCGTCCTTCATTGCTTCACCGGGTTCGGGGGATCGGGTGCATGCGATTTGGGCGGACGAATATTTTTCCGCCCTGCTGCGGGCCGGCGTGCCCAATCTTGAGATGCATATCTATGGGAATGGGTATCATCCGGGCAGCGGATCGACGGGTGGGTTGACCGACCGGTTGGGAACGCCCTTTGGGAAGTGGCAGGACCGGTTCATTGATTGGATCCGCGATCTCGGATTTCTGCAAAAGCCGGGAATGGAAACCAAGGCAGCACGCGATGTGGCTGCTTTTGTGAAGCAACCGCCCAAGCCCTGGCCGCCGGAAGGGGACCGGCGTGGGCGCAACCCGACGAATGCTCCGGCGCTGAAGAAATAGGATCCAGGGGCAAGCATTCCGGAGGCATTCCGCCCCGTGCGCCGCGAACGACATTCCCTCGATTGAAAAAAACCGAGTTAAGGAACCGCAGATTCACGCAGATTCACGCAGATAATCAACGGATTGGAAATGTATAGTGAACGAACCTGCCTCAACCTGAGGGTGAGAGGGGCTCTGCGAAAACTTCCCGAATAATCTGCGTAAATCTGTGGATCTAACTCTGATTTCTGGATTGAAGACAACAGTGCCATTCCGTCCGTTCTTTGGGAGGTCCCAACGCCTCACGGGGTTGATGATTCTGGCTGCGCTGGTGGTGGGGCTGGCGGCGCTCGGACGCCCCGGGTGGCTCCGTTGGATGGGCCGCCAGCGCGCCTTGTCGGCAGAAGTCCTGGATGTGGAAACTTTGCAGGGATTTCTGCCGACTTCACCAACCGCCCGCGTGGGTGTTCTGGAACAGGTTTGGAATTCGCGGAAGTTTCCCCATCGGCTCGCGGTGTTGCAGGACTTGGGGCGTTCAACCATGCGCGAGCCTGCGTTGCAGGCACTGACTATTCGCGTCATCCGCGAGGCAGCGCTGGATCCCGATCTGAGCCTGCGCGAGCTGGCCTTGGGATTGGGTACGGCGGAACTTCAGCCGACAATTCAAGCCGCGGTGGCGTGGCAATTGGACGATGTCGATGCTGAGGTCCGCAAAATGGGTCTGCAACAGTTGCGGCGGTTCGCGAAACGGGATTGGGTGCCCGAGGTGTTGCCAGTGCTGGACGATCCCGATCCCACCGTGCAACTCGCGGCCGACGCCGTGTTGCGCCAGATCACGGGTCAGGACATGAGCCTGCGGCTGTCCGATTTTTTGCCCGCAGACCCCTCGTCCCTGATTCCGAAGGAAATCGAACCGGAGCTGCAAAGGCGCCTGGAGCAGGGACGGTCGGCGTGGCAACGCTGGTGGGCCGTGGCCAACACCAATCGCTCGGCGAAGGCGTTGGCGGAGCGTCGACCGGTTTGGTCGGTGGGACCGGAAATCGATTTTCAACTTACGGATTCGCAGGGAAAAACGTTCGAACTGGCCTCGCTGCGCGGGCGACCGGTCCTGCTCAATTTCTGGACCACCTGGTGCCCGGCCTGTCTGACGGAAATGCCAGTGCTCGCGGAATTGCAGCGTCGTCACCCTAACGATTTCGCCATCGTCGGAATCAGCCTCGACACCCTGGCCGCGGAGGGAGCTGTCGACGGCGCAAATGCGGAGACCAAAAAAGGTACAGAGGCATCGGATGCGTGGCCGGCACTGCGGCAACGGGTGGGCTCGACGGCCGCCCGGCACCGGGCCGGTTACCGAATGCTTCTGGATCCGGAGAACCAGGTGGGACAACGATTCAATGGTGGTGAATTGCCGACGCAAGTCCTGCTCGATGCGGAGGGACGGATCCGCCGCCGGTTTGTCGGGACGCGTTCTCTGGCGGATTGGGAACGGTTGCTGGCGGAGATTCAGGTTTCTTCCGCAGGATTCAAGTAGTGGGATCGCACGACGATGGGCGCATCGCTGATTGGTCGCAATCCAATTCGCCAGATTTGCTGAAAAGCAGGGGCAAGAAATTCCATTGGAAAGGGGCAAAGAGTCTCCGTGTCGTTGATTTTGGGGTTGGTGTTCTGATCCGCAGGACACGCTGCTAAGGACCCCGAGGTTTTAGACTGCGGCAAACCTCAGCTGCCTGGCTCCGTGGCGAAAGTTGCCAACCAGTATTTGGGTCCCATTCCCGGGCGAATGCCGTGGAAAAGCCGTAGAGGACTCTCACCCTTCCCCGAAAATGCGGCTGATAAGCATAGGAGTTTGGTCGGTTGAATAGGCGCTAGGTGGGTTTTCGACGCCGTCGTTGCGG
>JAYTHD010000361.1:0-2293 GCA_043732975.1 Verrucomicrobiota bacterium | reverse complement strand
CATTGCGGCCGGGACGCGCTTGTTCCTGAATGATGGACGCGGACATTGGACCGAAAAGCTGGACTCCGGTTTGTCGCGCACGGCGACGGCCACATCAATGGCACTGGCGGACATCGATGGGGATGGCGACTTGGATCTCTATTGCACCCACTACATTGATTTCATGCATCTGGTGGATCCAACGACGCAATTTGTCATGGGGCAAAAGGAAGGCCGCTGGATCGTAAGCAAGGTTAATGGCGTGTCCACGAGTACGCCGCGCTTGAAGGACCGGTTTGACGTCCTTCCCGACGGCGAGATCCGCGAGAATCCGGAGGCGGATGCCCTGTATCGGAATGACGGAAATGGTCATTTTACCTCCATCCTGGCGGAGCCCGGCGTGTTGCTGGATGAATCCGGAAAACCCATGGCGCCGCCGCGGGACTGGGGGCTGGCGGTGATGTTCCGGGATCTGAATGGAGATGGCTTCCCCGACCTGTATGTGTCCAACGACTATGCGTCGCCCGACCGGTTGTTGATCAATGATGGCCGGGGACATTTTCGGGCCATCGATCCGCTGAAATTGCGCCACACGAGTTACAATTCCATGGGCATTGACGTCGCCGACGTGGATCGCGATGGATTCGACGACATTGTGGTGATGGATTTGTTGTCCACACAACACGAGCGCCGTATGCGACAATTGGCAAAAACGCCGCCGGATCCGTTGGAACGGGAGCGTCTGGCGGGGCGGCCGCAATTCAATCGCAACATGCTTTTCTTCGGGCGGCCAAACGGATCCTTCGTCGAGGCGGCGCTCCAGTCCGGGATCGCGGCCAGTGACTGGAGTTGGTGTCCGGTGTTTCTCGACGTCGATCTGGACGGATATGAGGATCTGCTGGTGACGAACGGTTTTGAGTTTGACCTGATGGACCAGGACACCCACGACCGGAATCAGGATCCCCAGCGTCGGCGGAGTCGCGAGCAGATGAAGCGCTGGATGCAGGATTTTCCCAATTGGCGGACCAAGAGCCTGGCCTTTCGGAATCGCCGGGATGGGTCCTTCGAGCCCGCCACCGCCGAATGGGGTTTCCAGGGAGAGGGCCTGGCCTTTGGCCTGGCCTTGGGCGATCTCGACAACGACGGCGACCTTGATGTGGTGATCAACAGCTTGAATTCTCCGGTGCGGATTTACCGCAACGACGCGACTGCCGGGCGCATCGGTGTCCGGTTGCAGGGAGTGGTGCCGAACACGGCGGGCATTGGAGCCCGCGTGCGGCTCACCGGGCCGTCGATCACACAGGGCCAGGAGATGATCGCGGGCGGCCGCTACCTGTCGGGTGATCAAGCGATGCGGGTCTTTGCCACCGACCTGCCGAAAACCAACGCCCTGGCGATTGAGGTTCGTTGGCGGGACGGAACGGTCAGCCGCCTGAGCAATGCGGAACCGAATCATGTTTACGAAATCAATGAAGCCACGTCGCACGCACCGGCGGCTCCCGTGGTTGAAGCGCGGGTCGAACCTTTGTTTGAGGATCAAAGCTCGCTGCTGAACCATGATCTGGCCGGTGAGCCCTTCGACGATTTCGCGCTGCAAACTTTGTTGCCGCGGCGGCTGAGTCGATTGGGTTCCGGCGTGGCATGGTTTGATCTCGACGGTGATGGCTGGGAGGATTTGATCATCGGGGCGCCGCGGGGTGGTCGGCCGGTCGTGTTCTCCAACCAGGAAGGACGCAAGTTCGTGGGGAACCGGGGCGATGTAGTGCCGCAAGGGCAACGCGGCGTGGTGGGCTGGGCGGACGGGCGCGGCGCCCGAAAATGGCTCGCCGCCACTTCCCGATCCAGTGCCAGCGGCGAGCTGATCAGCCAGCTGGCCATCCTCTCTGCGAGCGGGGCGTCGTCGCCGAAGCCCTTGGATATCGGTGGCGAGTCGGTGGGTCCGCTGGCGGTGGGCGACATCGACGGCGATGGGGATCTCGATGTCTTCGTTGGCGGACAGTTTCGGCCCGGAAGATATCCGGAGCCGGTGCGCTCGACGATGTGGCTAAACACCGCCGGCGCGCTCCTAGTCTCGGAGGCGGCAAGTCGGTCGTTGTCGTCCGCAGGATTTGTCAACGGTGCCACGTTGGTGGATCTGGATGGGGATGGCGATCTGGACCTGGCGCTCGCCGTGGAATGGGGGCCGGTTCGCATTTTTCGCAATCAGGGCGGCGTGTTCGAAGAAGTCACTGCCGCGCTGGGACTCTCGGATCGGATCGGTTGGTGGAGCGGGATTGTCGCCGGTGATTTTGACGGGGATGGCCGCCTGGCTCTG
>JAYTHD010000360.1:0-2937 GCA_043732975.1 Verrucomicrobiota bacterium | reverse complement strand
CGACTGCATTGCAGCGCCTGCCTGCGCACTGGCGTCACGGTTCGGCTTGATCTTATTTCCCCGCCGTAATTCCCCGCGATGTCCAGCCCTTGTCCCTTCTGCCAACCCGATCCTGCGCGGCTCATCTTTGAGACCGACCAGTTCATCGGCTTGTGGGATGGCTACCCCGTTTCCCCCGGGCACGCACTCGTCATTCCACGCCGCCACATCGCGACCTGGTTCGACGCCACCCGGGAGGAACAGGTCGCTCTGCTGGACGGCATCGAACAGGCCCGACAGGCGATCCTTCGCCGGCATCAGCCGGATGGATTCAACATCGGCATCAACGCGCAAGCCGCCGCCGGGCAGACCATTTTCCATCTCCACATTCACGTCATCCCCCGCTACACCGGGGATCTTCCCGACCCGCGTGGAGGCGTACGCAACATCATTCCGCACAAGGGAAATTATCTCCGGGACGTTTCCCCGGGCAGTCCGCATCTGGGTTCAACGCCGCACGAAGGGGCCCTCATTCGCGGGGCCGACGACCCGCTCCTCCCCCATCTAAAGGTCCATCTCGATCAGGCAACAGCCGTCGAAATCTGTGTCGCTTTTGTTCAACTCAGCGGATTGCGCCTCGTCGAGGAACACCTGCGCGACCTGCTCAATCGGGGCGGCAAACTGCGTTTCCTGACCGGCGATTATCTCGATATCACGGACCCGCAGGCGCTCCTCGTCCTCCTCGATCTGGCCGATCGCCCCGACCTCCAGGACCGACTGGAACTTCGCGTGTTTGAAACCCGAAAGGTCAGCTTCCATCCCAAAAGCTACCTTTTTCACTTTGCGAACGGAACAATCACGGCGTTGGTCGGCAGTTCCAATCTCACCGGCTCCGCGTTGCAAGCCGGCATCGAATGGAACTACCGCGTCGTCTCACCCGCCGACTCCAAAGGATTGATCGAGGTTCAGAAGGCGTTCAACGCCCTGTTCCATCATCCGTCGACCCAACCGATCAGCAATGCCTGGATCCAATCGTACGCTCACAGACGAAGTATTCTGGGTCACAGCGAAGTCGACATCAGCATTGAACTCCCGGAACCTCCGCCAAAACCGCACCAGATCCAGACGGAGGCCCTGACGGCTCTGGAAGCCACGCGTCGCGAAGGCAACTCCGCCGGCCTGGTGGTTTTGGCCACGGGCCTGGGCAAGACCTGGCTGAGCGCGTTTGACAGCCAACGCCCTGAATTTGAGCACATCCTTTTCGTCGCCCACCGCGAGGAAATTCTCACCCAGGCCATCAAGACCTTCCGGCGCATTCGTCCGAATGCCACCCTCGGCCGCTACGATGGCACCGAGAAAATCCCGGACGCCGACGTCCTTTTCGCATCCATCCAAACGCTCGGTCGACAGGTCCACCTGCGGCAGTTTGATCGGGCCCGATTCGACTACATCGTCGTGGACGAATTTCACCACGCCGCCGCTGCAACCTACCGGAATCTGATTGCGCATTTCACGCCCAAATTCCTGCTCGGGCTGACCGCCACTCCGGAGCGAACCGACGGCGGCGATCTCCTCGCCCTCTGCCAGGAGAATCTGGTCTACAAGTGCGACGTTGCCCGCGGAATCCAGGGTGGCCTGTTGGCGCCTTTTCATTACTTCGGCGTCCCGGACGAAGTCGACTATCAAAACATCCCTTGGCGCAATCATCGGTTTTCCGAAGTGGAACTGACCAATGCCGTCGCCACTCAGAAACGGGCGCAGAACGCCTTGGACCAATTCCGGACCCGCGGTGGGAAGCGCACCCTGGCCTTCTGCTGCTCGCAACGGCACTGCGACTTCATGGCGGACTTCTTTGGCCAGCAGGGATTGCGCGCCGTGTCGGTTCATTCCGGCACCCACTCCGCCCCGCGCGCCGCCTCCCTGGAAGGTCTGGAAGCCGGATCCCTCGATGTCGTTTTCGCCGTCGATATGTTGAACGAAGGCGTCGACCTCCCCCAGGTGGACACCGTCCTGATGCTCCGGCCGACGGAGTCGACCATCCTGTGGATGCAACAATTCGGTCGCGGTCTGCGCAAGGCGGATGGCAAATCGCACCTCACGGTCATCGACTACATCGGCAATCACCGGATCTTCCTCAACAAACCCCGGACGCTGCTGAATCTCGAGGCCGGCGATCAAAACATCGACCGTGCGCTGAATCTGCTGCTCGCCGGAGAATTCGAACTGCCCCCCGGCTGCGAAGTCACCTACGATCTCCAAGCTGTTGAAATCTTGCGGTCGCTGCTGAAGGACCCGTCGAGTACGGATGCGATCCAAGCCTGCTACCTCGATTTCCGGGAACGCCACGGTCAACGCCCGACCGCCACGGAACTCTTCCACGAAGGCTACAGCCCCAAATCGCTGCGCGCCTCGCATGGCTCGTGGCTGCTTTTCGTGAAAGCCATGGGGGATCTTTCCGAGCCACAGCAGGCGGCGCTCGCGCAAGCCGCCGATTTTCTGGGCGCCTTGGAAACCACCCCGATGACCAAGAGCTTCAAAATGCTCACCCTGCTGGCCATGTTGGATGAGGACGCGTTTCCCGGTTCGATTTCGATCAATTCCCTCGCGAATGCCTTCGCCCGGCTGGCAGGACGCTCGGCCGTCCTTCGCCAGGACGTCGGTCCTGCCCTCAACGATAGGCCGGCGCTGATTCGCTTGCTGGAGACCAATCCCATAAATGCCTGGGTGGGTGGACGCGGAACCAAGGGAAGGTCCTACTTCATCTACGAGGGTGGCAAGTTCAGCACGCTCAACGTCATTGCCCCAGATCAACGAGCGGCATTTCAAGAATTGGTCCGGGAACTGGCCGAGTGGCGCCTCGCCGAATATCTGAGCCGCACCGACGAGACCGCTGCGGCGGGCACGGCATTTACCTGCAAGGTTTCTCACTCGAACGATCGCCCGATCCTATTCCTGCCC
>JAYTHD010000359.1:0-15698 GCA_043732975.1 Verrucomicrobiota bacterium | reverse complement strand
CCCTCCTTCATCATTTGCAAGGCTTCGGTCCAGCCGGGGATGACGCCGCCGACCGGGAATTCCGCGGGCTCGCCGCGGTCCACCGAGGAATCAAATTTGGTACCGTCAAGCAGGGTGCCGGTGTAGTGAACCTTCACCGTGTCGTCCTTCTTGGGAATCTTGCCGGTGCCACTCTTGAGCACCTTGTATTGGAGTCCGGAGGCGGTGGTCTTCACGCCTTCCTTTTTGCCGTTCGTGGCCAGATAAGCCTCGCCCTTCTTGATGTTTTCGGCGCCGGCGTTCTCCGCCTTCTTGGTCATCGTCTCCCGCAATTCATCGAAAACCGCCTTCACTTCGGTCTCGCTCAGCGCCTCTTTGCGCCCGGCGAGGATGTCCTCGATCGCCGCGCCCAGGGCCTTGGCGTCGATATCGAGGCCTTGTTGTTTGAAGTTGCGGCCGATGTTCAGGCCGATCGCATAGCTGGATCGGGCCTTAAAATCCTTGAGTTCGACGACGTCAGCGGCGTTCAGGGGCATACAGGTGGCGGTGCAGACCGCAAGGCACAGAGCGCTTGCGGCGAAGTGAGATCTGGCAATCATACAGTGATGGGGGGAGAGCGACGCCCTCCCGGCCGCGCACCTTCAAAGATGACACCGCCGGGGTCAAGGCAGGGAATGCGCAAACGTGCAGAAGGGGTGTGCGACAGAATTCCTCGGAGAGTCGGTCGGTTCACGCGGAGACGCGGAGGCGCGACGGGGAAAACGGACAGGCTCTAAGCCAGCAGCTTGTCCACCACTTCGCCGTGGACGTCCGTCAACCGGAAATCGCGCCCTTGGAAACGGTAGGTGAGCTGGGTGTGGTCGAAGCCCAACAATTGGAGCAGCGTGGCGTGGAGATCGTGGACGTGGACGCGGTCGACCGACGCGTTGAATCCGAAATCATCGCTCTCGCCCAGCGTCAGCCCCGGCTTTACGCCGCCGCCGGCCAGCCACATGCTGAAACAATTGGGGTGATGATCGCGCCCGTCGTTGCCGCCCTGCACCATGGGAGTGCGACCGAATTCCCCGCCCCAGATCACCAGCGTGTCCTCCAGCATGCCGCGCGCCTTGAGGTCCTTGATCAACGCCGCGCAGGCCTGATCGGTGTTCCGGCAATTGGCCTTGATGCCGTTGGTCAGGTCGCCGTGCTGATCCCAGGCTTCGTGAAAGATCTGCACAAATCGCGTGCCCCGCTCGACCAACCGCCGGGCCAGCAGACACGCGCCGGCGAAATCGGTCTTGCCCGGGGTCGCGCCGTAAAGATCCAACGTGGCCTTGGATTCGCGGGACAAATCCATCAGCTCGGGGGCGCTTGATTGCATGCGAAACGCCATTTCGAACGAATTGATCCGCGTGGCGATCTCCGGATCGCCCATCACGCCGAGCCGCTCCTGGTTCAGGGCCTGGAGGGCGTCCAGGGTGTCGCGCTGCATCGCGCGGTCGACGCCCTTGGGATTGGACAGATAAAGGACGGGATCACTGCCGGAGCGGAACACGACGCCGTTGTAATCGGACGGGAGGAAACCGGCGCCCCAGTTCGAGGCGCCGCCGGAGGTGCCCTTGCTGCCCGTGCTGAAAACCACGTACGCCGGCAGGTCGGAGGACTCCGCGCCCAGCCCGTAAGTGGACCACGCGCCGAAGCTCGGCCGGCCGAACTGTTGCGAGCCGGTATTCATGAAGATCTGTCCCGGTGCGTGGTTGAAGGCGTCCGTGTGCATCGATTTCACGACCGCCAGATCATCGGCGACGGTGGCCAGGTGGGGCAGCACTTCGGACAATTCGATGCCCGATTTTCCGTGGCGCGCGAACTTGAATTTGGGTCCCAGCAGCGTGGAGTTCGGATTGATGAACGCTGCGCGGTAGCCCTTGAGCAATTCCGCCGGGGGTAATTTACCGTTCCACTTGGCAAGTTCCGGCTTGTGGTCGTACAGCTCCAGATGGCTGGGGGCGCCGGCCATGAAAAGATAAATGACCCGCTTGGCTTTGGCCGGAAAGGGGGACTGACGCGGAGCCATCGGGTTCGAGGCTCGGGGCACTGGAGCGCTGGCGCCCAAAGCGGGCGCGCCGCCGCCGAGCAGCGCGTGCAACGCCAGGGATCCCATGCCGACGCCGCATTCCTTGAAGAACCAGCGCCGGGTCAGGTGCCGTCGATAATCCTCAGCGGCGTGTTGGAAATGATTCAGACGATTCATAGGCTCAGACCGTGGAATTCAACGGTCGAAACATGCCGGGGAAATCTGCGTGGACCAAACGGAAAACGTATTCGGCGATCTCGATTTGTTTAATCGCCTGCGCCGACCATTTTAAGTGCATGTGGCGCACCTGGCTTTCCTTGGCGTGCTCGACGCTGTTCGCGTCGGGCCAGGGAGTGGTGGCCACGCCCACCACCAACCGGCCGGGCGATGCCTGGTCGGATCCGCGAAATCCCATCACGCAACTCTTCGGCGGGAAGCGCCTCGACCTGTGGTCCTTGCAACCGGTCCGGGTGCGGGCCATCCCGACGCCGGACAGTGCTCGGGAACCGTTGACTCACCCGGCGGATCGATTTCTCGACGAGCGTCTCCGGGCGAAAGGACTTCGCTTCGCCGCCCCGGCTGATCGTCGGACGTTGATCCGACGGGTCACGCTGGATCTGACCGGCTTGCCACCGACGCCCGAAGCGGTGGAGCATTTTCTGCGGGATACCTCGCCCGACGCCTATGAAGTCCTGGTGGATCACCTGCTGGCGTCGCCCCGTCATGGCGAGCATCAGGCGCGGCTCTGGCTGGATGTTTTGCGTTACAGCGACAGCAACGGCTTCGATTGGGACGAGTTCCGGCCCCAGGCGTGGCGGTTTCGGGATTATTTCATCCATTCGCTCAACCGGGACAAACCGTTCGCGCGGTTGATTCAGGAGATGCTTGCGGGGGATGAATTGCTGGACGGTCCGCCGCGCGATGCCGCGGAACAGGAGGCGCTGCTGGGCACGGGCTATTTACGACTGGGCCCGCAGGATAACGCGGCGCCGCTTTTCAACGAGCAGGAGCGCGCGCGGTCGGAATTGATGTCGGATCTGGTGGAGACGACCGGCAGTGCGTTTCTCGCGCTGACCTTCGCCTGCTGCCGGTGTCACGATCACAAGTACGACCCGCTGTCGCAGGAGGATCACTACCGGATGCGCGCCTTTTTCGAGGCGGTGAAATACGGGGATGACACCGCCATCGATGACGCCGCCACGCAGGCGGAGATCCGTTCGGTCAATGCGGAACTGGAGCAACGGATCGAGCCCTTGAACGCGGAACGGACGAAAATCCGGCGACCGGTGCGCGATCAGATCGTGATCGAACGACAGGCCAAACTGGATCCCGAAGAGCGCGCGCTGTTGGAGGGCACACCCGCTCAGCCGACCGCGGAAGTCCAGGAACGCGTGAAGGCGCTGCGGAAAAAGCTCGAACCGTCCGAGCAGGAAGTTGTGGCGCGCCTGCCCGCCGAGGCGCTGCATCGAAGTGAAGCCCTGGATCGCGACCTCCAGGGACTGCGACGGCAGCTGCGATTCTTCACGCATGGCCTGCTGATGTTCGATGCCGAGGGGGCGCCCAAACCCACCCACGTGCTGGCGGGGGGCAATCATCAACAGCCACGGCAGGCGGTGGTGCCCGGTTTTATTTCCGCGCTCGATCCGAATCCCGCCGCGCTCGCGCCGGTGGCGAACAAAAAATCGACCGGCCGGCGCACCGCCCTGGCGCGATGGATCGGCTCGCCGACCAATCCGCTGACCGCGCGGGTCGTGGTGAATCGGGCGTGGCAGCAGCACTTCGGCCGGGGCCTGGTGGAGACGGCCAACGATTTCGGTCTGGCTGGTGCGCGGCCGACCCACCCGGAGTTGCTGGACTGGCTGGCGGCTGATTTTGTCCGGCACGGTGGATCGCTCAAGCGGTTGCACCGGTTGCTGGTCACGAGCGTTGCCTATCGGCAGTCCTCGCTGCATCTGGCCGCCGGGGAGGCGGTGGACCCGGGGAACACGCTTCTTTGGCGGCAAAATCCGCGGCGACTTTCGGCGGAGCAGCTCCGGGACACCGTGTTGAGCACGGCCGGATTGCTCCAGATCACGGCCGGTGGACCGCCAGTCTGGCCGGATTTGCCGGCGGAAGTGCTGCAGGCCAACCCGGCGTTTCTGGATGACAACGAGACGCGAACCAAAGGCTGGTATCCGTCGCCGCCGTTGGGGCAATACGTCCGTTCCGTCTATCTGGTGCAAAAGAAGACGCTGCGGGTGCCATTAATGGAGGTTTTTGATCTGCCCGAAAACTCCACCTCCTGTGCCCGGCGCACGGACTCCACAGTGGCCCCGCAGGCGCTGACGCTGTTGAATGATCCCTTGATCACCACCGCCGCCCGGGCATTGGCAGCGCGGGTGGGTGCGGTCGCGCGGTCGGGTGAGCCGGCGATTCGAGAGACGTTCCGGTTGGCGTTTCAGCGCTCGCCCACACCGGCGGAGATGTCGGACTGCCAGGTCCTGCTGGCGCAACGTCCGCTGGCGGACCTGTGTCGTGCAATCCTCAACGTGAACGAGTTCGTGTACGTTGATTGAGCTGAGCATTCATTGGCCCGGAAGGTGCCCGCGGAGGTTGCGGGGTGGGCACAAAAAAGGCCCGCGGCGAAGCGGGCCCGGGACCATTCAAGACACCGGATCAGGCGCCGAAGTTGCCGATGGCCTCCACCGGGCAGCCTTCCATGGCTTCCTTGCAAGCGGTTTCCTCCTCGGGGGACTCGGGTTGCTTTTTTACGTAGGAGAAGCCGCCGTCGTCAAAACGGGTGAAATTGGCCGGCGCCGTTTCGCGGCACAGGTCACAGTCGATGCATTGGTTGTCGACAAAGTACTTCCCCGGAACATTCTGTTCGTATCGGTTTGCGAGATCAGCCATAAATTGCTTTTTACAGTTCGGTCGGATAGATGGGGGCTGGTGCCGCGGCGGGCAAGGGGGAATTCAGTCCGATGCGTCCGCGGGGTTTTGTGGGGACGGGGATGAATTCGAGGGAAAATCGAGTTGCTCCGCACACGGCAGGCTTGCACTCTGGCGACCGCTTTCGGTGGAGAGGTGGCTGAGCGGTTTAAGGCGCACGCCTGGAAAGCGTGAGTAGGCTTATACCCTACCGGGGGTTCGAATCCCCCCCTCTCCGCCAGACGTGGCCACGCCGGGTACCCGATGCAGTGACCGCGCACCGCATCCTACTGCTGTGGGGAACTGCACCGCGCCCGGGGCTTTGAACCAAGGCGCCACGGCCGGGGCCTGGTTGGTGAAAGATTGGCAATTGCCAGCAAACCGGATGACTCCGAAGAGCCTCACCAAAACCCCACCAACCTCACCCAGCCCAATTCTTGAGGACTAGACGAAGCGCCAGGCCGATATTCGCGACGCCGCCCCAACTCCGACTGGGCATACACCCGCTCAGGTTCCTGACGCAAATCCAGCAACATCAAGTTGCCGGGCGCTCAAGGAGACTCTTGCCCCGGCCTAATTTGTGGTCGGCGGCCCACTGCGCACGCCGGCACCCGCCAGTTGATCAGTCGTCGATATACCAAAACGAGTGGGTTACCTTGCCTTTGGAATCCACGGCCCACAAAAGCTTGAAGGGCACCCGCTCCACATGCCCGTCCAGTAGCGCGACATTGGCGCCGTTGTTGTGCACCGTCGGGCGCCCATTGTTGAACGGTACGTCCGGATATTGCGACATCGTGTCCACCTGGCCGTCCTTGTTCAAATCCAGTTTGAAATTGTAGGATGTCTCGACCGGCGAATAGATATAATGATCCACCGAGTCCATGAACATGAGGGCGTCCGCCGGGCGACCGATGCGGGACTGCTTCAAGGGCGGGGTGACATCCCCGTAGTAAAACGGCCCGCTCAGCGGGCTCCCGAAGGCGCCGAAGTGGGCACCGATCCAGCAATTCCAATTGGTGGGCGAGGAGGGTCCGGTCGCCTTCCCAAACGGCAGCGGCCCCGAACTTCCGCCCGGACACTTGCGCAACTCATAATAGAAAATCGCGGTCTGATTGAATACCTTGCCTGGTTCCACATTTTTGGCCACATAGGGCGCCAGCTTGGCGTGCCAGAACGGCTTGGTGTAGTCGGACGAGGATTCGCCAAAAAGGGGAATCTGCCCGGTGTTGTCGTCCGCATACATCTGTTCCGCCAGGTTCCAGTTCCGCATATTGGAACTGCACTTGATGGCCTGGGCGCTCGCCTTTGACTTGGCGAGTGCGGGCAGCAACATCGAGGCGAGGATCGCAATGATGGCGATCACCACCAAAAGCTCGATCAAGGTGAAACCGCGATGCCGGGTGAGGGAGCCCGCGGCGCCTCCGTGCGTTTCCGCCTGGGGAAGGGATTTCATAAGCAGTACCCAAGTGTGGCTTTCCAGTAAAGACCGACGTCAATTAGGCCCGCTGTCGCCAGGGTGCAAGCCCCCATTCAATCAAGCGGCACCAATCGCCAAAGACCGGGGCCTTATGAAAGGATTTCGCTGATCGGCTTACCAAAATCGATCTCCAGCCGCTGGCGACCCGGCACGATCAATCGGTGCGGATCCAGACCCAACAATTGCAGGATCGTGGCATGGATGTCGGTCACATAATGTCCGTCGCCCAGGGCATGATATCCCAACTCATCGGTGGCGCCATGGACCGTCCCGGGGCGGATACCCGCGCCGGCAAACCAGATGGTAAAGCCATGCGGATGATGGTCCCGGCCATCTTTGCCCCCCGCCCGCTGTTCGAGGCCCGGGGTCCGGCCAAATTCCGTGCAAAACACCACCGTCACGTCCTGCATCAGGCCCCGTTGCTTCAGGTCCTGAAGCAGCCCGGCGACGGGGAGGTCCACACTGGCGCAGAGTCTTTCGTGATTGTCCTTCAGCTTCTGGTGCGAGTCCCAGACGCTGAGTTCGCTCGGGTAGACGAGGGCAAATCGTACACCGCGTTCCACGAGTCGGCGCGCGGCCAGCAGGCGCTCGCCCGCTGCTTTCGTGTGTTCCCGGTCCAATCCGTAGAGGCGGCGGAGGTGTTCCGGTTCGCTCGCGAGATCCATCGCCTCGGGAACCGCGGCCTGCATGTTGTACGCCAATTCATAGGCCTTGATCCGGGCCCGCAACCGGTCGTCCTCCGGATACTCCACCCCCGACAGTCCATTTAGTTTTCGAATCAGCTCAAATTCACTCCGTTGCTGCTCCGCCGAAATGCCCGGCGGCCGTTGGCCAAACGACAGCGGGTTCTTGGGATCCATCTGGAGCGGCACCCCGCCGTGCTGCGGGCCGAGATAGTAGGCCTGGGCGACCTCGCTGGTGGTGGCGGCCTTGGGCACACCGACCGTCACAAACGTGGGCAGGTTGTCGTTCAGGCTCCCCAATCCGTAGTGCACCCAGGCGCCAATGCTGGGCTGGGTTTCATCCAGCCGATGCCGGCCGGTATGAATCTGGTTCTCCGCCCAATGATCATTGTCGGTCGTCCACATGTTGCGCACCCAGGCAATGTCATCGGCACATCCGGAAAGGTGCGGCCACCAGTCGGTGATTCCAATCCCGCACTGGCCGTATTGTTTCCAGCCCACCTGCATCGGATAGATCAGCGGGTACACGTCCCGGACGTTGACGGCATCGGCGGTGACGGAGCGGAAACGGGCCTTGTGCTTGCTGGAGGCGAGGGGGTTTTCCAGTGGCGTCTGGTCAAAGGATTTCCCCGCGTAGCGGTTCAGCGCCGGCTTGGGATCGAAGGTCTCCAGATGGCTGTAGCCGCCGCTCAGGAAAATCCAGATCACCGATTTCGCCCGCGGCGGTAGCATCGGCTCGCCCGAGGGTGGCTCCCAGAGGGCCGCCGACTCCTCGGCCGCCCGGACCACGCCATCGCGCCCCAGCATGGATCCCAGCGCGAGCCCGGCGAAGCCCAGGCCCACATCCGCGAGAAAGGTTCGACGCGGGAGGTTTTTGTCGTTTGAAGGCCCGGGAGTATTCATTCATCGGATGCTCACAAAATCATGATGGTTGAAAAGCACATGCACCAGGCTCGCCCGGACCTCCGGGGGCGAAGCTGTCCGCCGTTGCTGCGTCAGGAAGTCCTGGCAGGCGTTGACCTCCCCGGCCGTCGGGCGTCGGGCCAGGACCTGCAGATAGGCCGCGTGGATGAAGGCGTCGTCGTCCCCGGCCGCCGGAAGGCGGTCCGCCAGGTGGCGGCTGCGCTCCACGGACAGGGTGCTGTTGCTGAGCGCCAGCGCCTGCTGCGGCACCACGGTGGTCGTGCGGCGATAACAGTCCAGGGACGACGGCGGATCAAAAAGTTCGGCCATCTGGCTGTTGCCGCCCGGTTCGGGGAAGCACTCAAAGTAGACGCTGCGACGACAGGACTTCTCGGCTTCCGTATTGGGAATGGACGGCCCGCCGGGGGTGAGGTCCAGATCGCCGGCCAGATGCAGAATGCTGTCGCGCACAATTTCCGCCTCCATTTGTCCGGGGTTCATGCGCCACAGATACCGGTTCTCGGGATCCCGTTTTTGATTGCCAGCGTTCCCGCTGCCCGCCTGCCGATAGGTGGCACTGGTGACGATCAACCGGTGCAGGTGTTTCATGCTCCAATCGTGCTCCATGAATTCCACCGCCAGCCAGTCGAGCAATTCCGGATGCGTTGGTCGCGCGCCATTCCGGCCGAAATCGAAGACCGTTGCAACGATGGGCGCATGGAAATGCCGGGCCCAGATGTGATTGACCGCGACCCGGGCGGTGAGGGGATTTGTGCGGCCGGTGAGCCACCCGGCCAGCGCGCGCCGCCGACCGGAACTCTGGGCGGGATAGGTCGGGGCCGGCGGGGTGAAGGAACGGTCATTGGCCTCGAGGGCCAGTCGATTCGTGTGGACCCCTTGTTCGGCCGCAACCCGGGCCTCCCGGGCCTTTTTGAGCCCGGTGTCGAGTTTTTCCTGCTCCGCCTTGGCCAGCGTCGTCCCCTCGGCGCTCCGTCGGACGGCGGCCAGAGTCTGCTCAGCTTCGAGAAGCGCGAGGGCGTCGGCCGCCTGCCCGAGCGCCGTCTCCGCCTTTTGCACCGCCGCCGTTTTTTCGGCCTGGTATGCGTGGATGGCGGTCCGCTCCACCTCGGCGGAGTCACCGACTGATCCCCGTGCCCGCTCGGCAGCCAGACGCGACCGGAGGGCGGTGGCATCCATCCGGGCCACCACCCACTCGTTGGAGTGCTGGCGGGCCCGGGATTCCCCGGCCAAGACTCCGGCCAGCGCCGTGATCCGGCCGGCCGGGGCGTTCGTGATTTCGACCCGCGCCGCCGTTTCCCGTGCGGACAGCAACGTTGCCTCCGCCGCCCGCCAGGCCGCCTCGGCAGAGGTCACCGCCTTTTCACTCTGTCCGATCAAGGCCCGTTGAACGAAGTCCTTGAGCCCAGGCGATGCCGCGACGGGCGGGAGGCGCAAGGTCTCGATTTTCAGACCGGCGCCGCCGAGGAAGGCCGGCATGGCGGGCACCGCCACTGGTTGGCCGGCAGCCACATTCCGTTCGTCACCGCGCTCGTAGATCCAGGTCTTTGCGTCCAGCCGCTCATCGAAGACGCTGACCATTCCATGGGTCGCCACCTTTCGCAGGGTGCTATATTGATAGGGCTGAAACGGCCCCGGATCAGGCTGGCCCTCGATCCAGTCCTGCCGCACCTGCAGCGGTTCGAAAAACGCGCGAAACTCAAAGTAGTTGCGCTGGGTGATCGGGTCGTACTTGTGGTCGTGGCAATGCGCGCAATTGAAGGTCAACCCCAGGAACGCCTTCCCGGTATGCTCCACGATATCGCGCATCCACTGGTTCTTATTCAACGCATACCAATTCCGCACCAGGTAGCCGGTCGCCACGCGGGCGGCATCATCCACGGGCAGCACTTCATCCGCCGCCAGCATCTCCGTCAGCATCGCGTCGTAGCCCTTGTCGGCGCGGAGCGCGTCCACCAGCCAGTCGCGCCAGCGCCAGACCTGGGGCGCGCTGTTCCAGACGTCGGGCACCTGACGCCGACCATACCAATCCGCATAACGCCAGATGTCCATCCAGTGCCGCGCCCAGCGCTGGGCATACGCCGTGGAGGCGAGCAACCGGTCGACGACCCGCTCGTAGGCGTCGGCCGATTCATCCGCCAGAAAAGCCAGCAACTCCTCGCGCGTCGGTGGCAGCCCGGTCAGGTCCAGGCAGACGCGGCGCAGCTGGATTTCCCGACGGGCCGGCGGCGCCGGGACCAGCTCCCGGGTCGCCATTTCCCGGATGATGAAGGCATCGATCGGATTCTCCATCCGCCCGGATCCACGTTGCACCTTTGGAAGTTCCGGCCGCTGCGGTGTCCGAAAAGCCCAATGTTCCCGCGGCTCCGGCTCCGGCTGTTCCGCCACCGGCGAAGGCGCCCCTTCGGCTAGCCAACGGCGGAAACGATCCTTCTGCGCGGCTGAGAGCGCCTCTCCCTCGGGGGGCATGCGTTCGTCGCGATTCGGGGTGGTGATCCGCCGCCACAACTCGCTGGGCTCCGACAGGCGGTTGGTCACCACTGGGCCGTCCTTGCCTCCCCGCCGGATCAGTTCTCCCGTGTCCACCCGCAAACCAGCCTTCTGCTGCAAGGCACCGTGGCAGGCATAACAACGCTCCTTGAGAACGGGCTTGATCTCCTTGAGGTAATCGACCGCCGGCGGTTCCGTCGCCGCCCCGTTCGCCAGCGGGAGCGGGAGCAGAAGCACCATCGCGTAGAAAACGGATTTCATAACGGGCCGGCCCGGAGCACAGGCTAACATCCGCAACTCCCGGCGTTAAGGCCGAACGCAAACAATCTCGGTGTCGGAAAAGGCCACGGCCTTGGCGGCGAAAAATGCTCGGGCGGCGCCGAGTTCGGCGACGACGATGAAGCGGAAGTTCTTGGTGGTGCGAAGGCCGGTGATCTGGGTTCCCAACGCGTCCAGTTGGGGCAGGAACTGATCCCTTGAGGGGATGCGGACGATGTTTGGGCGAATCATGGCACTGGAAGCTCGGCGATGAACCAATCCTCGACTCTTTGTCTCGCCCACGGGGTCTTGCGCAGGAAGGTGAGGCTGGATTTTACCGAGGGATTGAACTGAAAACAGCGGATCGGGATTCGACCGGCCATCTCGCTCCAACCATGGCGTTGGACCAGTTGATTGAGGATGGTTTCCAGGGTGATGCCGTGTAATGGATCGCGGGGAAGGGAAATGGGTGATGTCATATCAGGGTTCTGTTGCGATCAAGCCCGGCGCTAAAAGCATCGAGGAATAGTCGGGTCACATCCCGACCGCCCGACGACGGGTTCGGGATCTGCTGGGATGCCGACTGAGCGGCCCTCGCGTATTGATCCAGAGTAGGCACAGAGTGCACGCGATGGTGAGTCAGGCATTGCAGCAGGTCCAGTCTGCATCGGCCGGCGGCAGCTCATTCAACTCGCCACGGCGCTCACTCCAGGGGACTTTTGCTGGCCGGTTGGGGCGTGGGAGCGTTGCAATTCACGGGCACGCTCTGCCGTTGGGCGCCATGGTGCGGGAGATGCCGGAGGTGGGCTGACATTCTTCGCACCACCGATCTACCGCCGCCCGTCGGGGGCGAGGCAGCCGGGACGACAGCGATCGGGTGGGGCTGCGGCCCAACCTTTTTGTGGTTCGAGGGGCGGCAGCGTCGTCTTTCGGCCCGGGAGATGCCGGTCTCCACCAGGGTGCAATCCTCAAGGTTCAACAGCCCATTTTTTCCGGCAAGTGTGTTCGTGGCCGGCCGGCGGAGCCGTCTGAATAATCAATGGGGGACCCCATGACTCTTCTTCCATTTCACCGGCTCCACGCGCCCCAATAGAAAGGCGTAGCTCGCCGCTCCGGCCAGGACCACGGCCGAGCACACCGCGAACGCCCAAAAAAAGTGGCCGGTTTTCTCCACGACAAATCCCGTAATTGCCGGTGCCGCCACTCCGGCCAGGTTGGCGAGACAGTTTTGCAGGCCGGTCCATTTGCCCGCCGCCAATGGCCCCGCAATGGTCTGCGGAATCGCCCAATGACTCGAGGCGAAGACCCCGTAGGCCATGCAGGCAAACATCAGGCAGGCCATCGCCGCCACCGGTCCGTGGACCACCACCACCGCCATGACCGATGTCGCCAGGCCCAGCCCCAGGATCACGCAGGTCTTGCGCACCCGCGTGGGTGTCGCTCCCCGGGCGATGGCCCGGTCCGCCAACGCCCCGGTGAGGATGGTCGTGATCCCGGTCACGAAAAATGCGAGCGCGCCGATGTAGGCCATCTCGGACATCGAAAACCCCCGCTCCTTGACGAGGTAGGACGGCAGCCAGGTGATCAAGAAATACCAGAGATAGTTCCCACTGAAATGGCCGCTGATCGTGGCCCACACCTGTCTTTGCGCGCAGATTTCCGCAAACCCCGGACCGCCAAAGGTGGTTGCCTGAGTGGCTGGGTGTCCCGACGGCATCCAGCGGAACCACGCGGGCAGCCACAGCAGGCTGCCGAGCCCCAGAATAATGAACACCGGCCGCCAACCGAAGCGATCCATGAGAATTCCCCCGCCCAGGATTCCCAGCGCCGGCCCAAACTTGGTGCCGGCGTCGATCAGTGAATTCGCCAGGCCTCGCTGATGCTCCGCGAAACTGCCGGCGATGATTTTTGAGTAGCACGGATACGCGACGGATTCGCCGACCCCCAGCAGCAGTCGCAACCACAACAAGGTTGCAAAGCCCGGCACCAGCCCGGTAGCCGCCGTGGCCGCCGACCAGATGAAAAATCCAATCGCCATGACCCAACGAACTCCGTACCGGTCCACCAGCCAGCCAGAAACCACTTGGAGGGAGGCATAGGTCCAAAAAAAAGCGGACAGCAGCATGCCCATTTTCGCCGGGGAAATCGCGAGTTCGACCCCCAGCAGCGGCGCGGCGGTCGAGAGACTGGTGCGGTCGATGTAATTAATGGCGACCGACACCACCATCAATATCAAGACGCCAATCAGAGCACCCGAGATTCGCGGGTGGGCCGAACGGAGCGGTGGAAGGGCACTCATTCCCGCACCTTTCCCAACCGCATCTCCTGGGAACCGCCGACGCCGTCGATTCGCTCCCAGCTCGTGAAGTCCGCCGGATTTTCCCCGCCCGGCTCGTCCGCCGTGACGCCAGTGCGGAGCTCTACTGGCGGAACAAACAGCAGGGTGGCAAAGCCGGAGAGAATACCCATGGATAAACCCAAGTATCGTTGTCGGGAGCCACCCGGTGCCAGAAAATCCACCAGCCGTGGCCGGCTGACAGTCGGAAATTGAAAGCCCCACGGGCATGATCAAAAAGTTCGGTTCCGCATCGCCCGTGCGGGAACAGAGCACAGGCTGGCCCAATAGACCCACGCGATAAAGACAGGCTGGAAGGGAAGTCGTGCCCAGAGGATCCAGGACGGAGTCGAGCCCACACCATGGAAGGCGGCGTAGAGATTGGCGGGAAATACGGCGATGAGAAGCGCGATCAAACCCCAGCCCGCGAGCTTGCGCAGGGGCGGAACGAGCACGCCGATGCCTCCCAAAATCTCTGCGACTCCACTGATAAAAATCAGTGTCAAAGGCCACGGCAGGAACGGCGGCATGATCGCGAGATAAAACCGCGGCGCTATGAAATGGCACACGCCCGCCGCCACGAAACCAAGGCTCAGCAGCCAAAGCAGGAAGGAGCGCACCCATAATATTGTCATTTTATCCAATGAAGAGTGATTTCGTTCGCCTCTGACTTTAACCTTTTTGGAAGGCGATGACCGGTGCCACACCCGGGTTGGCTGCTTTGGCGAAATCTCCCAGGGACGCCTGGGAACCCGCAATCAAACAGGCGCCCCACTGCCTGCAATAGCCGTGCTGCCCACCAATCCGTAATACCCGATCACCTTGGAATCTCGATCTGCACTCATGATTTGTCATAAATCCTAACATAAAGTCGGTCACCGCTGAATCGGCTCCAGTGTCGCCGAATACCGAGCAGGTAACCATTTCCCAATTCCGACGCAGCAGCGGATCGACCACTCATGGAACCATGGCGAAATTCAAGGCATAGTGAAGCCACAACTGAGGGAGTCAGGGGACGGCGGTTCGACGGGCGGACGCCCAACTTTGCCCCTCCAGCTGTGAATGCCGAACGACCGGCGAGTGGTGGGGTTCGCTGAGGGATCGGCCGGTAGCAATGGCGCCGTGCCTTCCATCCGCCAAGTGAATGGTGAACGGAATAAATGAAACCGCGTGAACCCGCTTTTGAATGTCGTCATTCATACGATCTGAATGACGCTACTCCGAGACTGAATGGCAGGTGATCGAGCAGGTGCCCCACGCCGCGCTCGTCAACGATGGCTACGCTGGTCTGAATCATGGCCGAAAATGCCCACTGCCGAGTCAGGGCAAGCGCAGATGCGCGTTTGCATTTAGGGCCACACAAACCCGGGATATTTGGTCCGGAGCATCGTTCGCTGCTTGGGATATATCCGCTCGCGCCAGGCGGGCCAGTCGGTGGTGGAGTCGAGGCGTTTGCCATCGGGAAGCTGCAGCCAAAGGCGCACCGGAATCCGACCTTCGCCGACGGCGGGATGTGTCTTGTGGGGGAAGCATTCGCTCAATTTCAGTTGCACTTCCGGACCGCCGACGGTCCCTGATGCCCGGGTTCGTTCCTCCGACGCTTCGGTCTCCGCGGGGGCGTCCGGTTCGTCGCTGGCCTCAATCGCCGTGGTGCCGGAATAGGTGAGCTTCAGGCGGGTGTCATCCCAGGCGATGTGGGTGGGGGCGAGTTCGTCCAGCCAGGGCAGTCGGTCGCGGCCAAATTCCTCCTGGAAGGCTGGGAGCAGGGGAACCGACTGTGCTTCCCGGGCCAGGGTCAATCCGCGAAAGGCGCGGTTCAGGGCCCGTTTCAAGGCCGCGGCGTTGAAGACGGGTAATTCCAATTCCGGCATCGCCTGCCGGACACAGGTCGCCCGCGCCAGGAATTGCCGGACGCCATGGTCGAGATTCGGCAGATCGATCCAACCCCGCGTGGCGGCGTCGGCGAGACATTGACCGGCGGCCTCCGGTTCGGTCTCCCGCTGGTGTTCGTGACCGATGACCAGGTCGAGAAAACGGCGGACCCGCACCGCGGCCACCCGTTTGTGGGTCCGGTCATAGAGATGTTCCGCGCGGCTGCTGACGTGTTGGGGAAACATTTCAGCCAACCATTCCGGCTTCACCGCGGTGGCATGGCTGAGCAGCGTGATGTTCCCGGTGCGACCGGTGATTTCCCGAATATGGGCGTAGACCAGCAGGTTCGATTCGGTCACCACGGATTCCCGGGCCAGCGTGCCGCGCCGACCCTCCGTCAGGACGCAGTCCAGCGTCCCGGTACTGCTGCGTTGCGCGAGGTGATCGACAAATCCCGCGAGCAAACAGCGTTCCAGAGCATCGGCGGCGGCACGCGTCTCGGCGGCGTCAAGGCCCGGCGGTGCATCGGTCTTGCCCGGAGAACGGTGGAGGCGTTCCCGTTCGGCGACTTGCATGAGGTGGCGAAACGTTTCGTCCACCTGCCGGGACGTTTGGGCGTGGAGTCCCACGCGGCGGCAGGCGTCGACACTGAAGTTCTGGCTGCGGGCGTATTGCTGCGCGCGGAGCAGGGTGTGAAAATCGCTGGCGGCACTGCCTTCAAAC
>JAYTHD010000358.1:0-3382 GCA_043732975.1 Verrucomicrobiota bacterium | reverse complement strand
TGCGCTCACGGACGATGAACATCCGTGCCAGATCCTGACCGACATCTTCACCTTCGAGGAGCGTCGCCGGGAGGGTATTGCAGGCAAGGTGGTGACCTTTGTCGGAGACGGGGCGTGCAATGTTCCCGCTTCCTGGATTTTTGCGGCCGCGCACCTGGGCTTTGAGCTGCGGATCGCCGCGCCGAAAAAGTATTGGCCCGCGCCCGCGCTGCTGCGCCGGGCCGGGGCCGGTGACGCGGCGGATTGGGACCGCCACGCACGGACGTCCATCACCGAGCGCATGAGCATCGGCGCCGGCATGCTGGAATTGATCGAGGACGTCAAGCTGGCCGCCCGCCGGGCCGATCTCCTGTACACGGACGTCTGGGTCTCGATGGGCAAGGAGGCTGAAAAGGCGGAGCGTCTGCGTGATCTGAGCGGATATCAGATCAATGCCGAACTGGTCAAATTGGCGCGTCCGGACGCGCTGGTGATGCACTGCCTGCCGGCGTATCGCGGGATGGAGATCGATGACGTCACCCTGGAAGCCCATGCGGATACCATTTTCTCCGAGGCGGAAAACCGCCTGCACACACAGAAGGCCATCATTGCCTGGATGCTGAGCTGAGGCGAGCCGGATGGCGACGAGCCGCGCCTATTTCCCCAGGCAGAACGTGCTGAAAATCCGGTCGAGGAGATCTTCCGTGGTGGTCTTGCCGACGACTTCGCCGACGGCGGTGACTGCCATCCGCAAGTCCGCGGCGATCAACTCCAGCGTGGCCTGTTCACGCCACGCTTCGAGGGCCCGCTGAAGCGCCGTTCGTGCCCGGGAGAGGGCATCGTGATGACGGGCATTGATGGCGATGTCGAGATTCTCGGCGCTGACCTCTCCGCGCCAGACCATCGCCTTCAAGGTGTCCTTCAAGTTTTCCAGGCCCGCACCCGTGGCGCAGGCGAGCTCCACGATGGCGATTCCGTCGGGTAAAGGCAGGGAAAACGAAAGGCGCCTTGGCAGGTCGGTCTTGTTGAGAACCAACACGCGGGCACGGTGGGCGAATTCCTGCAGCAGCTTTTCATCGTCCGGATGCAACGCCTCGCTGGCGTCCAGGACATGCAACAGCAATTCCGCCTGTTCAGCCGCGGCCCGGCTGCGGCGGATGCCCTCGGCTTCCAAAACATCGGCGGCGTCCCGCAGCCCGGCGGTGTCAACAAAAATCACCGGCAACCCGCGAATATTGGCGGTCTCTTCAATGGTGTCCCGGGTCGTCCCCGCCACCGGCGAAACGATGGCGCGATCGTGCCCCAGCAACAGATTGAGCAGCGACGACTTCCCCGCGTTGGGCCGGCCGATGATCGCGGCCCGCACGCCGTTGCGCAGCAGCCGGCCTTCCGCGGCAGAGGCCAGGAGTTCCTCCACCTGCGTGATGCTGTCGCGAACCCGTCGCTGGAGCGCCGCGCCGGTGTCCGGCGAAATGTCTTCGTCCGGAAAATCGAGATGGGCTTCCACATGCGCCAGCGTGTGCATCAAGGCGTCCCGGAGCGTCCCGATGCGGGTACTCAGCCGGCCGGCCAGTTGCTGTCGGGCCACGCCGAGGGCGAGTTCGGTCCGGGAATGGATCAGGTCCGCGACGGCTTCCGCCTGCGCCAGATCCAGTCGGCCGTTGAGAAAGGCGCGTTGGGTGAATTCACCGGGTTCCGCCGATCGCGCGCCGGCGGCCAGGAGTGCGCCCAGGACCAGGCGCGAAATCAGCACGCCGCCGTGACAGGAGATTTCCACCGTATCTTCGCCCGTAAAACTGCGCGGCGCGCGGAACACGGTGGCCAGGACGTCGTCGATGATCCGGTCGCCATGAAGGACATGCCCGTAGTGCACCGTGTGGCTGGCGGCCAGGGACGGCTTTTGATGCCGCGTTCCCGATGGCCGGAAGCAGGCGTCGACAATCACGAACGCGCACGGTCCGGAGACCCGCAGGACCGCCAGCCCGCCTTCGCCGAGCGGCGTGGCGATGGCGGCAATGGTGTCGACGGAGGTGTTCACGCATTCGCGGCGATCACTCCCGGACACCTTCCAGCCAGAGACGCGCCTTCTCGTAACTGCCCCGCTGCAGAAAATGCCGGAGTTGTGGGTCGAGATCGGCGGGCGCCTGGGAGGTCAATTCCCCGATCCGAGTGAGGGCGGGACGCAGTGCGGGATTGGGCGCCGGCGCGGCGGTCGAGGCCACGGCCCGCTCCAAACTGCGTAACGCCTCGAGCACTGACTCTTCGAAGGATGTCCGCTGAACCATGAGGATTCCTAGCCGCAATCGCGGGGAGAAACAACAGCCGGACGCTGCGATGTTCAGACCCCAGAGTTTTCGGGGTGTCTGGAGGGAAACATTGAATAATTCATTTCTCTAAATATCGGTGAACTGGCAAAGAAGTGGTGATGGGGTGGAACTGGTAGCGCTGCGACCAGTAGCGCCGCGTAGAGCGGCGCAACGAATGGACAGGCGCGTCACCCCGCACTGGCTCACCCGCACTGGCTCACCCGCACTGGCTCACCCGCACTGGCTCACCCGCACTGGCTCACCCGCTCTGCGCGGGCGCGGGAGCCGCAGCGCTACTCCCGCCACCAGCTACATCGAGCACGGAAAATCCGGCTCGAAGTGGGCCGGAGGTATCGACTAGGATTCCTCCCTTGAGCCGACGTGCGATCACCGGAATGCTTCGCCGCGCCCAGCGCGGCGGCCGGTGGTGTATTTGGGTGGTGAGCGCCTGGCTGGTGATCGGACAAGTTCTGGCGCATCGACCCAGCGACGGCTGGCTGCAACTCACGGTCTCCAATCGCAGCGTCACGCTGCAACTCGATCTGGCGCTCAAAGATCTGGAAGGCGTGCTGGAATTGGATCCGAACAACGAACGCGATTTGACCTGGGCCGAGCTGCGTCGGCGCGAACCCGGCCTCAACAAATACATCACGCGTCACCTGACCCTGACCAACGCGAACGAACGACTGACCCTGGTTCCCGAACCCCTGCGCCTCGTGAGTCACGAGGAAGTCCTATGCGCCTCGCTGTTCTTCACGGCGGAAGCGAAGCAGCCGTTGGACCAACTGACACTCACGTACCGATGCCTGTTTGATCTGGATTCACAACATCGCGCGTTGGTCCAGACGGCGTGGGCCGGTGCGACGGTCGCCGGGGTGGGCACTCCAGGCGCCACGACCGCGCTGATCGCGGAGAATTTCACCGGACTCCTGTCTCCGCGGGAGCCGAGTGTGACCTTCGTAGGCCCGGCGTCTTCGTCAGGCGGAACGGCATCAATGCCAACGGGCCTCCTCCAATTCTTCCAGGACGGGGTTCATCACATCTGGACGGGCTATGATCATCTTCTGTTCCTGGCGGCGTTGTTGCTGCCGGCGGTC
>JAYTHD010000357.1:0-4493 GCA_043732975.1 Verrucomicrobiota bacterium | reverse complement strand
TGTGATCGCTTGAAGAAACAGGGATTGGCCCCGCTGATCCGCCGGAAGACCGGGCTGGTGATCGACGCCTATTTCTCCGCGACGAAGGTGCAGTGGATCCTGAAAAACGTGCCCGGTGCCCGCCAACAGGCGCGGCGCGGCCAACTGGCTTTTGGCACCGTCGATTCCTGGCTGGTCTGGAGACTCACCGGCGGCAAGGTCCACGTGACCGACGTCAGCAACGCGTCGCGGACGATGCTCTTCAACATCCAGACCGGAAAATGGGACGCCGAACTCCTGGACCTCTTCGGCATCCCCGCCTCCATGCTGCCGGAAGTGCGCAGCTCCAGTGAGGTTTATGGCCACGCCGAAAGTTTTTCGCCCCCGATTCCCATCGCGGGAATTGCCGGGGATCAACAGGCCGCCCTTTTTGGGCAAATGTGCACCCAACCGGGTATGGTCAAAAACACCTATGGCACCGGCTGTTTCATGCTGATGCACACCGGGACGAAACGGATTCCTTCGAAGAATAACCTGCTGACCACGATCGCCTGGCGCATCGGACGCGAAACCGAGTACGCGCTGGAGGGCAGCGTTTTCATCGCCGGCGCCGTCGTCCAATGGCTCCGGGATGGTCTCGGCATCATCCGCTCTTCCGCGGACGTCGAAGCGCTGGCCAGTCAGGTGGTCGACACCGGTGGCGTTTACCTGGTTCCTGCGTTCGCCGGATTGGGCGCGCCGCATTGGGATCCCTATGCCCGGGGCACTTTGGTGGGCCTGACGCGGGGGACCCAGGCGGCGCACATCGCCCGCGCCGCGCTGGAGGGCATCGCCTTTCAGGTGAAGGACATCCTGGGAGCCATGGAGGCCGATGCCGGAATCCGGCTCCGCGAACTGCGCGTGGACGGCGGTGCCTGCGTCAATAATCTGCTGATGCAATTCCAGTCGGACCTGTTGAATGTCCCGGTCGTCCGTCCCCGGATCGCCGAAACGACCGCGCTCGGGGCCGCGTATCTGGCGGGCCTGGCGGTGGGCTTCTGGGCCAATCGGGCCGAGATTTCGACCCAGTGGCAGATGGATCGACGTTTCACGCCCGCGATGAAGCCCGCGGAACGGAACCGGCGCATGCTGGGTTGGCGCAAGGCGCTGCAGCGGGCCGGCGGCTGGGAAGCGGCGGACAAAGCCTGATCCCACGGTCGGATTCTATTGTTTGTCCGCGCCCGTTGGTTTGACGGGCCTTTTCGGAAATTCCGGCACCCGCCGCTTCTGCACTTTGCGGCCCCACACCCGGATGTTGGCCACCCTCCCGGTGTCATCAAAACTGCCGAAGCCCACCCATCCGGGACCCAACGTCCTGTCCTCGGCCACCATGATGGGCCGGGTCAGATCATCGATCCAGACGCGGATTGTCCCGTCACTCGCCTTCCGTTTCAGCCGGACCTTGTGCCAGACATCCCGGCCCCAATCAAAGCCCCCGGTGGTTTCCTTCGCGATCTTGGTGCGCGGGGCCTGGTTGACGAGAAAACAATTGTGCGCGTGATCGTTCGCCTTGGTGGCTATATGGGTATAATAATATCGAGTGGGTGACTGGTAGCCATAGAACAGACACATGTCGCGGTGCCCATATTCCTGACTGGTCTGCAACAGATCCGCCTCCAGGATGAAGTCATCAAACACCCGGCCGGCGACCAGGGCGATGTTGACCGGTGAACGCACCGCCGGCTGATAGTCGCTCTGGCGCAGGAGTTCGAGCGCGGATTTCCCATTGGTGGACGTCACCTGCCACGCCGAGGGGTCGGTGAATACGAATTCACGCAGCGCGTTGGGGCTGCTGCAGGACTGCGCGTAGAGCAAACGGTAGGCCCGGGGAATTCCCGGGGGATTGGCCGCCAGGCACAATGTCATGGCGACAGTAACCAGGCCGCAGGCAAAGGCGGAAAGTGCTTTTTTCATCAACAACAATGGTCGGAAATTGCCAAACAGACTGCGGAGAAATCGACCGGGAGTCAACGTCACGGACCGCCGCGCGGCTTCTTCGTGGGTTTTGCGCCGGCGGCCGGGCAACCCGATGACGGATCCGGGGAAATCCCCAAGCTTTTCCAACCCGCCACGCCCAGTCGGCGCATCGTCGACAGATTCCGGTCCACGATCGCGGTCGCATCCGGCCGACCGGCCATCGCCCGCGCCACACTGGCTTCGCGCAGGAGATGCAGCATCGGATAAGGCGAGCGATTGGTATAATTGGTGATGTCGTTGGACCGCTTGCCCGCAAAACGATATTGGGGATGAAAACTCGCGATCTGCAGGATGCCCTCAAGTTTCAACCGGCGCAGCAGGACATCGGCATCTTCCAGAAACTGATTGTACTCGCGAAAATCCTGGAGCACCTGCGGATGAATCAGGAGCGTCGTCTCATGCACCCGTGGATCCGCCGCCTGCAACAGGAGCATCTCCGCCGCCAGATCCCCCAGCAGCGCGCCCGGTGTCCGCGCCGAGCTGATTTGGTACCGAATCCGGTCGTTGACGAATTCCGGCTGCGCAAACGGACAGAGATTCAACCCAATGACCGCACGCTCCAGCCACACCCGTGTCCGTGCGAGCACCGTCGCCACATCCGGTTGCGCCGAAGTATTGCGGGCCTTCATGGTCGGGACCCTCGGTTCATCATCCGGGTGACACTTCCTCCTGACTCGCCCACCAACAAATCGGGACGTCGATCTCCATCCAGGTCCACCACCTGCGCCGATCGCTGGGCGCCGACCAAACGGAATCCGGCGTCGGAAGAAGTCAGCGCATCGAAATTGCCATCGCCGCGGCCGAGCAGAAAAGCGCCTTCGCCCGCGTCTTCCCGCAACATCCCGAAATTGTTCCCCAAAAAGCCCTGGGCCGCATAAAGGTCGAGCCGGCCATCGCCATCGAAATCCGCCACCTGCAATGCCAGAATCGGCCCCAATTGCGCGAGGTCCGGCAGTCGGCGGGCCTCGAAATGATCGCCCCGGTTCAGCAGGATCAGGGAAGCCAGCCAGCCGCATTCCAGCCGCGTCATGGAACGCAGATGCTCGCCCAGAATCTGTTCCACCCCGGCCTCGGCAAAAGTCCGATGCGTGGGAAAAGCCCCGCTCAACCACGACAGGTGGCGGGAGTAGTCCGCCAGCCCGTGAATCGGCAACCGGCGTCCATCCGCAGCGGTGTAGGCCTCGAGACACGTCCGTGGACCCGGACCCGGTTCGAGGTCCCCGTGATAGAGAAACAGCGGTTGGGTGGATCCATCGATCTCCGAGGGATGCCCTGCGTACAGCGCATAACCGGAATTCCATCCCCAATTGCCTAGCACCAGATCCTTCCGTCCATCGCGATCAAAATCAGCAACCACCAGGCTCTGCCACCAACCCCTGAGCGAACTCAGCTTCAAATTCCGCGCACTTCCAAAGCTCACCGGAGCGTCCCAAGGCTCCCGTTGCGCACCGCGTTGGCGCAGGATGCCGGGAGTGCCCCATTCACTCACGGTGATGAGATCCCATTCTGAATCGCCATTCAGATCGGCGAAGACGGCCGCGGTCACCAGACCGAGATTCGTCACCAGCACGGAAACGAAGGAAGCGCCATCAAACTGCAGCCATTCACTGGGAGAACTCGCCGGATATTGCGTCGGTATTGCCCCACCGCCGATAAACAAACGGGCACCGTTGGTTGGGGACGAGGTCGAGATCGTGGTCGCCAGACACGAAGGTGCGGTGACGACCGAAGGGATGACCCGTTCATTGCCTGCGCCGGCCGACAGCCAGACGATCAACGGACGGGTGCCCTCCGTGACGTTCCACGCGTCTTCCGCCAGGAGCACATCCTCTCCCCAGGGCGCGAGCGCCCGGGTCGACCTCGTCGTCCCCACCGGCCGTGGCTCACCCAAGCCCGTCGCCGACAATCCGGCTCGCTGCACCGGCTGATTGGGACTTCCCATCCACAGCACGGGTGCGGCCGTCGAGGAGCCGGTGAGCGCGAGACTGGGCGAGCGGGTGGATTGGCGACGCGGCAAAAGGGGCTGCTGCGCGAAATCATCCGACCCGGATGCCCCCGATTTGAAGGCCGTCGGCAGAGCCTCAAAGCGAAGTCGCGAGTTCACCGGCGGTGCGGCAGCCGGCGGATGAACGGCGGATTCCGGACGGGGCGGCTCGTCGAATTCATACCGCTGATTGGCCAACAAATTGGAGTGCACCGTCGACTGTCCCGAAGGCCAGCGGAGCTCCAACCGCCCGAGCCCGGCACCGGGGCAGGCAAATGTCCTGCCCGCATCGTCGGATGACAGATAGCGGCCGCCCGCCACCAACTGCGCCATTTGTGCCCGGGCCGGCGCACCCGGCGTGCCCTTCTCAGGCGTCCACCAGAACCGCAGTTCCGCCCCCACCGCCGCAGTATTCGGTGGAAGCCCCTGAAGTCGGATCGCCACCCGCGGCGCCGTGGATTCATTCCGATAGATGCCGGCCGGGGCATTCAAATGATTCACGACCACGTCCAGA
>JAYTHD010000356.1:0-10628 GCA_043732975.1 Verrucomicrobiota bacterium | reverse complement strand
GTCAGATAGCCTTCGTGGCCCGCGATATCGAACTTGTGGTTCACCGCCATGCGAGTCTCGGGGAGACGCTTGCGCAACGGTTGCATGGCCTGCTCCTTCAAGGCGGCCACCTGCGTTTGCAGGTCCGTAATCTGGGCTTCCAGCGTCTGGGTGGTGGCACCGGCGGCGGCTTTGTTGCCCCCTTCCGTGGTCTTCTTCGTATTCAGCGGCTGTGACCGCTTGGAGCCGTCCCGGTAGATGGCCACGCACTTGAGTCCCAGGCGCCACGCGTCCACGTAGGCGTTCCGGATGTCCGTCGTGGTCGCATCCGTGGGCATGTTCACGGTCTTGGAGATCGCCCCGGAAATGAACGGCTGAGCGGCGGCCATCATGCTGAGGTGCGCCTTGTAGTGAATGCTGCGCACGCCTTTGTTCGCCTTGAAGGCGCAGTCAAATACGGAAAGGTGCTCGGGTTTCAACCCGCTGGCGATGACGATGCCGTTGTCACCGGTCACATCCTCAATGGTGTCGTGTTCGGCGATGTGCTTTTCAATCGCAACGACGGCGGCCGGTGAATAACCGAGTCGCTGCAATGCCTGGGGCACGGTCCGATTGACAATCTTCAGCATGCCGCCCCCGGCGAGGAGCTTGTATTTCACCAGCGCAATATCGGGCTCGACGCCGGTGGTGTCGCAGTCCATCAGGAAGGCAATCGTGCCCGTGGGTGCGAGAACGGTGACTTGGGCGTTGCGGTAACCGACCTCCTGTCCGCGGGCGATGGCCCGATCCCAGGCGGTGCGGGCTTCGTCCTTGAGATAAGTGAAATCGCGGCTCGGTTGGATGTCTTCCACGGCGTCGCGGTGCTGCTGCACCACCCGGAGCATGCTGGCGACGTTGTCCTTGGCGGCGGGTTGGGCGACACCGGCGCAGCGGGAATTCCGGTAGCCGGGAAAGGCGCCCAGAATGGCCGCCATTTCCGCGGATTGCTCGTAGGCGGTGCCGGTCATGATGGCCGTCAGCGCACCCGCCAAGGCGCGTCCGGGGTCGGAATCGTAGGCCAGACCATAGCTCATGACCAACGAGCCGAGATTGGCAAAGCCGAGTCCCAACGTGCGGAAGATATGGGAGTTTTCCGCGATTCTCGGCGTCGGATAGCTCGCGTTGTCGACCAGGATTTCCTGAGCCGTGATGAACAGGCGCACCGCGGCCTTGTAGCGCTCGACATCGAAGCGTCCGTCCGGCTTCTGAAACTTCACCAGATTGAGCGAAGCCAGATTGCACGCCGTGTTGTTGAGGAAGACATATTCGGAACACGGATTCGTGGAGTGAATCGGCTCCGTGCCCGGGCAGGTGTGCCACTTCTGGATGGCGCCGTCATATTGGAGGCCGGGGTCGCCGCAAATCCAGGTGCCTTCCGCAATGAGATCCAGCAACTGGGAGGCGTCCTTCTTCTCCAACGGCTTGCCGCTCACCGTGGCCTTGGTCCACCATTCCCGGCCGTCCAGTGCGGCCTGCATGAATTCATCGGAGACCCGGACGGAGAGGTTTTCGTTTTGATACATGACGGAGCCGTAGGCCTCGCCGTTGAACGATCCATCATAGCCCTGCTCGATCAGCGCCCAGGGCTTCCTTTCTTCCTTCTGTTTCGCGGTGATGAATTCCTCCACGTCCCCATGGGTGTCGCGGATGGTGTTCATCTTGGCGGCCCGCCGGGTTTTGCCGCCCGATTTCACGACGTTTGCCACCTGATCGTAGACCTTCAGGAAACTCATGGGTCCGGAGGGACGCCCCCCGCCGGAGAGCTTTTCCTTGCTGGAACGGATCGGGGTCAGGTCGGTCCCGGTGCCGGAACCGTACTTGAAGAGCATCGCTTCGGAGTAGGCCAACTCCATGATGCTTTCCATGTTGTCCTCGACCGACTGGATGAAGCAGGCGCTGCCCTGGGGATATTCGTACTGAGTGGCCGCCCGTTTCGTCTGGTCAGTGGAGCGGTTGAAGAACCAGTTGCCGCGATCGCTGTGCTTGCCCACACCGTACTGATGGTACAGCCCGACGTTGAACCAGACCGGGGAATTGAAGGCGCCAAACTGGTTGACGCAGAGCCAGGTCAACTCCTCGTAGAAGACCTCGCCGTCCGCCGCGGAAAAATAGCCGTCGGCGATCCCCCAATCGGCAATTGTCCGGGTGACCCGATGGACCAATTGACGCACCGAGTGCTCGCGCTCGGCCTTGGCCGGATCCCCGTAGAAATATTTGGAACAAACCACCTTGGCCGCCAGTTGCGACCACGTCCGGGGCACTTCGACGTTTTCCTGTTTGAAAATGGTCTTGCCCGAGTCGTCCGTGATTTCAGCCGTCCGTTTTTCCCATTCGATCTGGTCAAACGGCTTGATCTTCGCATGGCTGAACACCCGTGGGACGGTCAGGTGGCGGCGGGCGGCCGTCCCGGTACTTTTTTTACCTCCCTTGCCCTTGGCGGGCTTGGCGCTACGTGGTGATGCCGCGGTTGTCGGGCGGGCGGCACGGGGATTCCCAGAGGTTGCTGGGGACGATGGATCACGGGCGTCAATCATATGGTTCCTTTGTGGAGGGTCGGGCGTCTGGTGGTAGACAGCCCGGCCATCCGTTACTTCTGAGACTCGGCAGGCGGCAACATCACGGCGGCGAATCGTTTCCTCGGCCACAGCCCCCTCAGGCGGGTCGAATCGACGACAAAACCCCCAAGATATTGCAAAAACTCACGATCGCAGATGGAGCCGTCACGCTATCCATGGGGGATAGGCACAGATTCTAACACTACCCGTTGTGGTGCCAAGCAGATTTTGCAAAATTTTCCCACGACGACCTCGGATCGCGGATCCGGGGGATGGAACCACCGGAATCCGCCCACTTTGGATCGGTTTTAGGCGTCGTGGCGATGCTGGTTCCGGGCTAATTCCTCATTCGTCAGCGCATTGAGGACGGTCCATTCCTCGTTGTGGAAGGCGGGATCCGGCCGGAAGGTCAGGCGGGCGAAGAATTTCTTCTCGAGTTCGATCAGCAGTTTTTCATCCCGTGTCCGCAGGCGGTCGAGCACCTTGGGATTGCAGGTGACCTTCACCTGGAAGTCGTTTTCATCGCGCGGACGACCTTTCAGGATGGAGGTCAATTTCCGCTGCAATTCGATGCTCATGGTTTCCGCACTCTTGATCACTCCGCGGCCGCGGCACTGCGGGCAGTCTTCGTACAGGGAACTGGCCACCGATTCGGTATGGCGCTGGCGGGTCATTTCCATCAGGCCCAACTGCGACAAGGGGAGCACGTGGGTCTTCGATTTGTCGCGGCGCAGCAGGTGTTTCACCTGGGCGTAAATCTGTTGCTGGTCCCGCCGGTGTTTCATATCGATGAAATCCAGGACGATGATGCCGCCGATGTTGCGCAACCGCAGTTGCCGGCAGATCTCCTCGGCTGCCTCCAGATTGACTTTGAGGATCGCGTTTTCGTGATCCTTGCCGCCCTTGTGTTTGCCCGTGTTGACGTCGATCGCCACCAGGGCCTCGGTTTCATCTATCACCAGGTAGCCACCGCTTTTCAACGCCACCTGACGGCTGAAGGCCTGCTCCAGTTGGCGGCTGATGTTGAAGCGATCGAACAGGGGCTGCGCCTCGTTGTAAAAGTGGATTTTCTTGGCGGAACGCGAGCTGATCTTTTCGATCATGGTCTTCACGCGCTCGAACTGCTTGGGATCGTCGATGACAATCCGGCTGACGTCCTCGGTGAGGAAGTCCCGCACGGTTCGTTCCACCAGGTCTGGTTCCTGGAAGACACAACTGGCGAGCGGTTGCTCCGTGATGCGCCGCTGGATTTCCTTCCATTCCTCCAGCAACAAGGCGAGATCGCGGACGAAATAGCGGCGGAGTTTTCCTTCGCCGGCGGTGCGGATGATGACTCCCATGCCCTCGGGGATGGTGAGTTCGCGGACGATCTTTTTGAGGCGCTGCCGTTCCTCGCCTTGCTCGATTTTACGGGAAATGCCGGATTGATCCGAATTCGGCAGCAAGACCAGGTACCGGCCCGGGAGCGAGAGATTCGTGGTGACGCGCGGGCCCTTGGTGCCGATGGCTCCCTTGGTCACCTGGACGATGATTTCCGAGCCCGGCGGAAAGAGCTTGGGCACGTCCTTCTGGGTGATTTTGGGCTTCTCCCGTTTTTTCTGCCGCTCCGGATCCCGCTCCACCAACTCCACGCTGGAATCAAAGTTGTTGGGGACAATGTCCCAGTAATGCAGAAAGGCGTTCTTTTCGAAGCCGATGTCGACAAAAGCCGCCTTCAGGTTGTCTTCGAGATTTTTGACCTTGCCCTTGAAGATTGAGCCCACAAGGCGGTCGTCGCTGGCCCGCTCCACGGTGAAATCCTCCAGTCGGGAATCTTCCAGCACGGCGACGCGCGTCTCCAACGGTTCGGCATTGATGACGACCTCCTTGACGATCTTGGGCTCCGGCTGGATGAATTGCTTCACCTTCTTGACCACATCCTTGACCGCCGCCCGGGCCTTTTCGATCAGGCCTCTCGGTTTCCGCGGTGCTTCCTCCGGCGGTTCCTCCGAGTGGCGATCGTCACTGCCGGTGTCGCCGTGGGAAAGATCGGGCGCGCGAAACGACAGATCGCGGCCCGCCTTCGAGCGCTGGACTTCCTCGGCCGGATCATGGGCGTCCTCGGGCAATCCCGCCGCCAGATTTTCGGCGCGCCGGACCTCGGCTTCGTGCCGCCGGCTGTCGAAGAGATTTTCTTCGATGGCCTTCTGTCCGATGGCCTCGGCGCGTGCGGTGGCGAAGAGCCGTGGGTTTTGGGGGCCGGGGACGCCAATGCCTTGTCTCGGCTTGAAGCTCATGGCGCTCCGGCCGCGTTTGAAATTTTGACTCATGGATGAATGGTAGGTTTTGCGCCGTCGCGTTAATAGTGCCGGCGATAGAGATGAATGTTTTGCAGAATGCCGATCGCCACCAACGAGCAAAGCACGGAGGTGCCGCCGGCACTTAATAATGGCAAAGGAATTCCCGTGACCGGCATCAGCCGGATGTTCATTCCGATGTTAACAAAAACGTGTGTGAAAAGGAGCGCCACGACCCCGGAGGCCAGGATTCGCCCGAGGCGATCGCGGGCCTGGCCCGCGATCCGGACGCCCGCCAGGCAAACCGTACCGTACAGGCAGAGGACGATGGACGAGCCCAATAGCCCCGTCTCTTCGGCCAGCACCGAGAAGATGAAGTCATTGTGGGCGACGGCCCGGGGCAGGTACTCCAGCGCCCCCTGTTTCCCCTGACGCCAGCCAACGCCGGTCAAGCCCCCGCTCCCCACGGATATCAGGGCCTGATCCACATTGTATTGCCGCGTCTTTTTCAATTCCCGCGCCAGTTTTCGCTCGGAATCGGAGGCGTTTTTCGGGGCGAATTCGAGATCGAAATACACGAGCAGGCGCTGGCGTTGATAGTCCTTGAGTTTGATGAACTCCCAATCCTTGCCCGCAAACAACACATCCACCAGCACGAGGGCGACGACCAGGCCGGATCCGCCGACGAATTTCCAGATGAAGCGCTGGGGGACGCCGGCGACCGACATCATCACCAGGGCGACCGGCATGATGACCAACGCCGAGCCCAGATCGGGTTGCTTGAGGATCAGCAGGAAGGGCAGGAGCGCCATGCTGAGGGCCTTTACGAACAACGCGGGGGACGCCAGTTCACTCACCGGGCGGGCGAGAAAATTAGCCAGGGCCAGCAGAAAACCCAATTTGGCAAACTCCGACGGTTGAAACTGGATCAAACCAAAATCGATCCAACGACGCGCGCCCAGACGGTCCACTCCAAACAGCGGCACGGCGATCAGCAGCAGGATGCCAAACCAGTAGGCCAGGAGGGACCAGCGGGCGATCCGGGCATAGTCGGTGAGGCAACACGCGATGGCGAGCCCGGTGCCCACGATATAGAAGGCGACCTGACGGACGGCGGTGAAATCATACCAAGCGGCGCCCCGGGCCAGTTCGCGGCTGCCGGTGGCGCTGAAAATGAACGCGGTGCCGACCCCCATGAGGCCAAACACGGAGAGCCAGAGTGCCCACTCGAAGCCGCGTTCCTTTCGGTTGATGGCGTCGGTCAGCATTTTCAGCGCCCCCCTCCGGCGGTCGGACTTGTCGCCAGATGGCCGGCGAGGTCCCGGCGGTGCAGGTATTGATAGATGCGGCGCGCCACGGGTGCGCAGGTGCCGCCACCGGAACGTCCGCTCTCGACCATGACGATGACCACGTAGCGGGGCGATTCAAAGGGGCCGAAGCTGGCAAACCAAACCACCTTGTCCTTGCGCCCGCCGCCTTTGATCTCGGCCGTGCCGGTCTTGCCGCAGACGGCAAAGCCCTCGATCTGGGCAGCCTTGCCGGTGCCACCGGGATCCGCCACGTCGTCGCGCATGGCCTCGTGCAAACGGGTCAAATTCTCGCGGCGCAGCCCCAGCACGGTGCGCACCTGGCCGGGCCGGATCAGGTCGGGCAATTGATCGGACAGCACATCGCTCGATTCCAGTCGGTCCACCATGCGCGGCCAGAAAATGGTGCCGCCATTGGCCACGGCGGCGTAGGCCACGGCCAGTTGCAGCGGGGTGAGGTTGATCTGTTGACCGATCGCCGCGTCGGCCAGGGCGCTCTCATTCCGAGCGTCCCAGGTTTGCCCGTTGCCAAAGGTCTCGCCGTACTTGGGGAAAATGCCGGGCTCATCCCGCCCCACTTTGAGCCCGGTTTTTTCGCCAAAATAGAAGCGGTGACCCATTTCCAGAAACGCCCGCATGCCCAACCGCCGCGCGTGATCTATGAAATAGCTGTTGGAAGACTTGATGAACGCCTTGTGGAAATCGTAGGTGTCCGCCAGGGCAGTGTCCTCGATCTTCCGGTTTCCCAGCCAATAGGCCCCCTTCGGCGCACGTAACGGATCGACCTTGACTTTGAATTGGTCGTCCAACGGAATGCCGGCCTCCATCAACGCCAGGGCCGTGAAAACCTTGAAGGTGGATCCGGGAGCGTAGATGTCGTCGCTGGCCCGGTTGACTTCGGGTCGCTGCACCGGGTCCCGCAGGCGTGCCAGTTCCTCGAGAGCCAGACTGGGAATGAAGGCATTGGGATCAAAGGTGGGCGCGGAGGCCATCGCCAAAACGTCGCCGTTGCGGCAATCCAGAACAACCACGGCACCGCGTTGTTCGCCGCTGACCTGGTCGAGCGAATGCTCGGACTCCTTTTGCAGACCGAGATCGATGGTCGCGAACAGCGTTTGTCCGGGCAGGGATTCGACGATCATCTGTTCGCCGACGCGGTAGCCGCGGCTGTTCACCTGGATGCTCTTCATGCCGGGTTCACCCCGCAACTGCCGGTCGAAGGCAAATTCCAAGCCCTTGCGCCCCCGATAATCCGGCAGTTGGTAGTCGTAATCCCGTTCCTCCGGATCCTCGACTTCCTCGCGCATCACGTAGCCCAACAAATGCGCGGCGGTCCGGCTCTCCGGATAAAAGCGCGTCGGCACCTGTTCGAGTCCGAGGCCCGGATAGTTCCAACCCTGCTCGGTGATGATCGCCACCTGTGCGGGCGTCAGATTGTCCAGGATCGGGAACGGGAGATAGCGCTTGTTGTACCAATGTTTGTAGACATCAGATTCCCTCCGGACCACCGGCACGCCCAGACGCAGGCCGGCCGTCAGCATCAGGTTGCTGACCACGTTGTAGCGCGCCTGTCGTCGCAGTTCCTCGTTCTTATCCGCGGAAATGAGCGGTGCGACTTTGGTCCGCCGGATCCGACTCAGGAATCGGCGCCAAAGGCCGGGGGGCGGCCCGCTGGCTGTCCCCAGGGCGGCCGCAGTCTCCTGCCGCAGGCGCGCGTGTTCTTCGGTAAATGGTTTGGTCAACTCGTCGAGATAGAGGTCCAGGCGATACCGGGGACGGGTGTCCGCCATCAGGTGTCCGTCGCGGTCGAGGATGCGTCCCCGCACCGCCGGAACGCGCACCGACCGAAAACTTTGGTCCAATTGCATTCCCCGGTAGCGGGCGCCGTTCAACACCTGGATGCGCCACAGGCCAAAGGCCAGGATTGACAGTCCCAGCAACACGCCCGAAGCGAGCAGTCGCAGGGACCGGTCACCTTTGTTGAGCGTATCGAAGGGCAGCATGGGATTCGCGGGGAAGTTTCTGTCCGTTCAATAACGACCCCGAACAATCTGGCGGTCCGGGCGGTAACTTTGTGACTCCAGGGGCTGGTAGTTGAACGCGTGGTTCAGTTGATCGAAAAGGCCGAACACCAGCGGACAAACCAGCGCGTTGAACAGCGCCAGGATCAGCAACTGCCCGGCGGTGCCGTGGGTGATCGACGGTTCCCGTTGGCCGAGGGCGAGGATGCCCGCGGTGCCGAGGGGGATCAGCCCGCCGCCCGCCGCCCCGAGCCAGCATTGCGCGAAGCGCTGGTCCCGCAGCAGCAGATGACTGCGCGTCTGCACGACGAAGGCATAGAAAAACATGGGCAGGACACTCACTCCGAAGCGGGATGAGGAAAGGGAGTCCAGCCATAAGGCCGCGACGGTGCTGTAAACGGTCGTCAGAACCAGTCCGTGAGTCAGGGCGGCGTAAACGAGCAGACACGGAAGGAGGCTCAGAGGCGTGGCGAACCACCGATGGAACATCGGGAATTGCGTCTGCGCGAAAACCGCTATCCACAGCACCAGGAACAAGATCACGACGGGCAGGCGATTCATCGGTTCGCGCGGGGTTTGGTCAGCGTGGGATCGGGTGCTGACGGTATTGTATTCGTGCCATGGAGACGGAGCACTATGACTTCCTCCAGGTGGTCCAAATTCACCGCGAGTTTGATGCGCGCCGTGGTGGTGACGCCGGACCGTTCCGTCCGCGTGTCCAACACCTCGCCGATGGGAATTCCCTTGGGAAATACGGTGCCCTGACCACTGGTGATGATCTTGTTTCCCGCCAGGATCCGCGGGCTGTGGAGCAGTGCGGTCCATTCCACCAGACCGGTGTCCAGGGTGGATTGCCCGCCCTTGATGATGCCGTTGTCGCGCGTTTCCACCACCAGGGCGGAGACGCCGCATTCGGCATCGCCCACCAGCGCCACCTGACTGTGACTGTAACCGGCGGCGGAGATCCGGCCGACCAATCCGTCCTTGGTGATGACCGTCTGGCTGACGGCGGCTCCATCGCGGGTTCCGTAGTTGATGGTTACCGAGCGCCACCACGAGGTCGGCTCGCGCGCCACCACCTGGGCGATCCGGCAGTTCCAGGGACCCTGAGGGGCGGCGCCCAATTGTTCGCGCAGGCGCAAGTTTTCCGCCTGGGCTTCCTGGGCCTGGATGGCCTCCACTTTCAGGTGATCATTTTCGGTCCGAAGTTGCTCAAGTTCGGAGATCAGAGCGGAGCGGGGCAGGGCGGCGTAGGACGCGTGGTCCATGAAGGAAGCCCCTCCGCGGGCCAACCCCAGCAGGGGTAAAAAAACGGCTCCAAACGCCAGCTTGAGCCTCGTCGCCACCGTGGGTGGGAGGTTCAACAGCGTTATCGCCAAGGCCGGAATGATTACCAGCAGTACAATTTGTGTGCGTTTGAACACGTTCGTCCGTTGATCGGCCGAACGTACTGCGAGAAAATCAAGTCGAGGAAGAGGTAACGCGTTTCAAGAAAGCCAGTTCCTGCAACACCCGCCCCGTGCCCGTCGCCACCGCCGTCAGCGGATCGTCCGCGATGTGAACCGGGAGCCCGGTCTCCAGAGAGATCAGCCGGTCCACACCCCGCAACAGCGCGCCGCCGCCCGCCATCATGATCCCGCGATCCACCAGATCGGCAGACAACTCGGGCGGGCAACGTTCCAAGGTGATGCGGACGGACTCAACAATGCTGGAAAGGGGTTCCTTCAGGGCTTCCCGAATTTCTTCGGAGCGGACGACGACAGTCCGGGGCAGGCCGGCGGATAAATCCCGGCCTTTGACTTCCATGGTCAGCTCTTGTTCCAAGGCAAACGCCGACCCAATGCGAATCTTGATTTCCTCGGCGGTACGTTCGCCGATCATGAGGTTGTGGGCCCGCTTCAAGTGCGCAACGATGGTCTCATCGAACTCATCCCCACCCACCCGCACGCTCCGGCTGAAAACTATGCCGGCCAGGGAGATGATGGCGATCTCACAGGTGCCACCCCCGATGTCCACGATCATATTGCCGGCCGGTTCATGCACCGGCAGGCCCACCCCGATGGCCGAAGCCATGGGCTGTTCGATCAAATAGACTTCGCGGGCGCCCGCGTGGGTCGCCGAGTCCTTGACGGCGCGCTTTTCCACTTCGGTGATGCCCGAAGGGACGGCGACGACGACTCGCGGAGCGATGAGCTTGCGGTGATGAACCTTTTGGATGAAGTGCCGCAACATCGCCTCCGTGATCTCGAAATCCGCGATCACGCCGTCTTTCATGGGACGAATGGCGACGATATTGCCCGGGGTACGGCCAAGCATCCGCTTGGCTTCCTCGCCCACGGCCAAAACGTTGGTGGTTCCCGCCTGGATGGCGACCACGGAAGGCTCCCGCAGCACGATGCCTTGGTCCCGCACATAAACAAGCGAGTTGGCCGTGCCCAAATCGATCCCGAT
>JAYTHD010000355.1:0-4384 GCA_043732975.1 Verrucomicrobiota bacterium | reverse complement strand
ACGAAGCCGGCTTCGGAGTCGGCGCGGGCGCGGCCACGACTGGAGGGACGGTTGGCAGAGGCGTTGGTGTAGGTGTAGGTGTAGGTGTGGGTGTGGGTGTGGGTGTGGGTGTGGGTGTGGGTGCGGCGGCCGGGGTGGGATCGAGGGGTTCAATTTCCGCGAGCACGTCGCCGATCTGAACCCGCTCGCCTTTTTGTTTGCGGATCCGGACGAGCCGACCGGCGACGGGCGACGGCACCTCGAGCGTGGCCTTGTCAGTTTCCAGGACGAGCAGGTTCTCGTCCCGAGCGACCGCGTCTCCTGCCTGCTTCAGCCAGTTGGCAATTTCGACCTCGGTGACGGATTCGCCGACTGACGGCACTTTGATTTCAAGGGTGGTTGGATTCATAAACTCACGGGGCTGGCGGGAGGGGCGGGCTGATTTCAACGGGTGGGTGCGAGGACGGTGCGGGGATCTGAAACGCTCGATCCAGCAACGCCTGTTGTTCGGCCAGATGGATGGCGCGGGAGCCGGTGGCGGGACTGGTTGAGGCGGCGCGGCAAATGCCGGTGTCCGGAAATGGACCAGGGAGCGTGCCGCGGCCCGTTGCCTGGAGATAACGCCAGGCGCCCATGTTCTCCGGCTCTTCCTGGACCCAAAGGATCGGGGTGCCGGAGCGGCATCCTTTCAACCGAAGGGCCAGTTCCGTCCGGGGAAACGGATAGAGCTGTTCCAACCGCAGGATCGCCACGTCTTCGCGCCCCAGGCGGGAACGTTCGGTTTCGAGGTCGAAATAGATTTTGCCACTGCATAAGAGAATTCGTCCGGCCTTCGGGAGGGCGTCGGCGCGGGGATCGGGCAGGATCCGTTGAAAATGTCCCTGCGTGAAGTCCGTGAGCGGTGAAACAGCCCGCGGATCCCGCAACAGGCTCTTGGGGGTCAGGATGACCAGGGGCTTTCTCCAGCGCCGATGCAACTGCCGACGGAGCACATGAAAATACTGTGCCGGGGTGGTCGGCACGACGATCTGGATATTATCCTCGGCCGCCTGCTCCAGGAATCGTTCGAGTCGGGCGCTGGAGTGCTCCGGTCCATTTCCTTCCAGTCCATGCGGCAGCAGCAGTACGAGGCCGCTCAGCCGGCGCCATTTTTCCTCCCCGCTGGTGATGAATTGATCGAGGATCACCTGGGCGGCGTTGACGAAATCGCCGAACTGCGCCTCCCACACGACCAAACCGTCGGGGCACTCCAGGCTATATCCGTATTCAAAACCCAGCACTCCGGACTCCGACAGCGGGCTGTTGAGGATGTCCACCCGTGCCTGCCCCGCCTCGATATGCTGCCAGGGAATATAGGTTCGGCCGTTCTGGACGTCATGAAATACTGCGTGACGCTGGCTGAAGGTGCCGCGCTGGCTGTCCTGTCCCGAGAAGCGCACGCGGTGCCCTTCGACCGCCAGACTGGTCAGTGCGAGGGCCTCGGCCGTGGCCCAATCCAGCGGCAGTTCGCCCAGCGCCATTTGCCGGCGTTGCTCTAGGAACCGGTGCAGCTTGGGATGAAGATTGAAGTCGGCCGGAAGGGTGGTGAGCCGGTCGAGGCACGCGGCCAATTTCAGGACCGGCACACCCGTCTCGGGATTCGGGGTGGGATCCCCGGACTCCGGTCCGCCCAAAAAATCCCTCCAGACTCCGGTCAGGCGCCCGGTCGGTCGGTCGGGTGCGGTTTCCCGGGCCGCCCGGAGGCTGCCCTCGAGGACCTCCTGTTGGTTCGCAGCGATTTCATCCGCCTCGGAGCGACTGACTTCACCCAGTCCCAGCAGATGGTCGAGATAGCCTTCGCGGACCGAGCGGCGGTGTTCGATCTGGGCGTAGAGCAGCGGTTGGGTGAAGGAAGGCTCATCGCCCTCGTTATGTCCCAGACGCCGGTAACAATACATGTCGATCACCACGTCCTGTTGAAAGGTGTGGCGGAAATCCATCGCCAACTGGAGGCAGCGGGCCACCGCCTCGGGACTCTCGCCGTTGACGTGCAGAATGGGGACGGGCAACATCTTGGCCACACTGGTGGCATACATGGTTGACCGTCCCTCGGCCGGCGGGGTGGTAAAACCGATCTGGTTGTTGATCAGGATGTGCAGGGTGCCTCCCGCCCGGTATCCGGGCAGGCGACTCAGGTTGAGGGTCTCCTGGACGATGCCCTCGCCAATGAAGGCCGCGTCCCCGTGGATCATCACGCTCATGACCCCGGTGGCCCCCGAGTCCAGCGCGCGGTCCTGCTTTGCCCGCACCCGTCCGAGCACGACGGGGTTGACGAACTCGAGATGACTGGGATTAAAGCACAAGGAAAGATGAACCGGGCGGCCCCCGGCCGTCGCATAGTCACTGCTATATCCGAGATGATACTTCACGTCGCCCCCGCCGCGGTGGAGGTCGGGGGGATGATCCTCGAATTCGCGGAAAATCTGCTGCGGGCATTTGCCGATGATATTCGCCAGCACGTTCAAACGCCCACGGTGGGCCATGCCCAGGACAATCTCCCGGACACCGGTTTGGGACGCCCTTTCTATGGCGAGGTCGAGTAGTGGGATCAGGCTTTCTCCACCTTCCAGCGAAAAGCTTTTCGCTCCGACAAATTTCTTATGAAGAAATTGCTCGAAAACCACCGCGTCGGTCAGGCGGGTGAGGATTCGCAGCTGCATCGCCCGCGATACCGGTTCCCAATAGTTGGGATCTTCAATGCGTTTCTGCACCCAGTGCCGGATCGTGCCGTCGTCGATGTGCAGGTATTGAAAGCCGATGGAACCGCAATAAATCGCCTGCAGACGGGCAACGAGGTTGCGCAGAGTCACGGGACCCTCGGGCTGCAATGATTCGCAGATCAACTGCTGGTCCAGATCGACCTCGGTGAATCCGTAGTATTGCAGATCCAGTTCCGCCACATAGCGTACGCGGGGATTCAGGGGGTCGATGCTCGCCTGAATGTGCCCGCGTTCACGATAGGCCCGGACGAGTCGATCCGCCCGGTGCTGTCGGGTCTGGATTTCGGTATCGAACCGGGGCCGTGGGGCCGGGGCGGGTGCCGGATGAAAGAGACTGCGTGCGGGAAAGGAGGGCGCGAGGCGCGGACCCTGCGGGACAGGGTCCCCGTGGCTCAGGACGGCAAAATAGGTCTGCCACGCCGGCGGCAAATTCGTGGAGCCGTTTAAGTATTGAAGATAGAGATCCTCGACAAAGTCCAGGTTGACCATGGCGGGCAGAGTCGGCTCGGACTTCATAGTTGTCGCTTTAGGCCGGCCCGCCGTGCTGGTCAAGCGTTCCGGGACGGGCTCAAGCCCGGGCGCTGGCCGGGACATTGCTCCGGCCAGGATCTCCGCCCGGGACGACACTCAACCGCAGCAGCCGCCCGTGGCTTCCTTGATCGCCTTTTCCACGGCTTCGCGGGTTTCGCCGGTGCGCTTCTGAATACGCCCCAACACCTCGTCATGCTTGCCTTCGGCGAGCGTCAGATCGTCGTCCGTGAGCTTGGCCACTTCTGCTTCAATTTGCCCTTGGTGATGTTCCAGTCGCCTTTGATTTCTAGTTTATTCATAGCTATTTGTTTTGTGGTTGGTGAATCGCCGTCCACCGGACGGCCAAAATGATCCCGTTCCCGCATGGGATTGGGGGAATCGTGCTGCCCGGTATTTCGCGCCTAGCGGCGGAGGAGCAGGACGACGATCAGGATGACCAGCAGGACGCCGACGGAGCCGCCGCCGATCCATATTCCGCTGGCCAGGAGTGGAGTACAAAGAATATTCATAGATTGCCTTTAATTGAGAGGCGGGCTGGGCGCCCCGATCCCAACACCAGACTACCGGTGGCGATGTCCATAGACCATGGGGTCTAACCCTACCTGCCGCGTCGAATATGGGCCCGTTCACTTCCGGACAGGCTTTTGCAGCCGGGTCCGGTTGGTGGAGGACGCCGTCGTCTTCGAAAGCAACAGGGCGAACACTTCCTGACGAAGGTGCTGCATGTCCTCCTCGATACCGGCCAGGGCCTTGGCATGGGCCGTCTGTGCTTCGTGGGCGCTGGCCACCTCCGCCAGATGCCACGCGTACCCCAATGCCTCCATCTCCGCCAACAACAGGCTCAACTCAAAAGTATCGCCGGACAGCCCCAATAGTTCGTGTTTCATGGTGACGGCAATCGCCGCTCGCGTGGCGACTTCTCCGGGGGGCAAATGGGGAACGTCCAGATGGATCGACGGATCCTCCTGGGAGAACCGCTCCAGAAGTCGGGCGCCCGCGCCGGAATTCGCCGCAATTTTCTTAACCAGCAGCTTCAGGTCCGCTCCCTCATGCTTGATGAAGCGTAGCCAGTCGACGTCCTGTTGCTCACTGAGGAGTTCATGGAGCAGGCTATA
>JAYTHD010000354.1:0-6476 GCA_043732975.1 Verrucomicrobiota bacterium | reverse complement strand
CGTTGGGGAGTCGGGCTTTTGTGGAAGATGTGTTCGGGCGTTTCCGGAACCATTTCAATCCCCGGCGCCAAAGCGGTGCGCGGCGGATGCGCGGGTTGGAGCCGGAATTGTTCACCGCCCGTGACCTGCGGGTCGATGTGTTTGGGAGTGGAGTCGCAGAATAGAAGATTTTTGTCCCACGCCCGCCCGGGTCGCGATGCAACTACCGGCTTGAAAGCTCAAGGGGCATCCCTAACGTGCCGCGAATCTCGATGAATCGCTTGAATGCATCTGCTCCGGTCCGTTGGACTGGCGGACAATCCTCCCAGTAATGGCTGCACAAGGTGACTTTGCCGGTGCGTATCGCGGGAAACGGGTGCTCGTCACCGGGCACACGGGTTTCAAGGGAGGCTGGCTCGCCCTTTGGTTGCGCGAGTTGGGCGCCGAGGTTCATGGCCTCGCCCTCCCAGCTCCGGCGGGCTCTGGACTCCACGCGATCGTGGGTCCCGGCACGTTCGAGCAGGAGATCTTTGCCGACGTCCGCGATGGCGTCGCAGTGACCGCGGCGCTGGAGCAGATCCAGCCCGAGTTCATCTTTCACCTCGCCGCCCAACCGTTGGTGCGCCGCTCCTATGCGGCCCCCGTAGAGACCGTGGAGACCAACGTCCTGGGAACCATCCATGTGCTGGAGGCCGTCCGGCAGCTCCGGCTTCCCTGCGATGTGCTCGTGGTGACCACCGACAAATGCTACGAGAATCGAAATTGGGTCCATGGATATCGTGAGGGCGATCCGCTTGGTGGCAGTGATGTTTATTCCGCCAGCAAGGCCGCGGCGGAATTGCTGGTGGCTGCCTGGCGAAAGTCGTTTTTCACTGCGGACCCGCGACTGGGAAAGGTGGTCACTGCCCGCGGTGGCAATGTGATCGGAGGCGGTGATTTTGCCGCGGATCGGATCGTGCCGGATTGCGTCCAGGCGCTGGCGAGCCGGAAACCCATTCTGGTGCGGAATCCCCACGCGACGCGCCCCTGGCAGCATGTGCTGGACTGTCTCAGCGGCTACCTGTGGTATGGAGCGGTGCTGGGGACGCCGGCGCGCCGGGGTACGCTGGCGCCGTCCATGAATTTCGGGCCGCTGGTGCGCGACAACCGGGATGTTCAGTCGCTGGTGCAGGAGTTTTTGCGGCATTGGCCCGGGAAATGGATCGATGGTTCCGATTCCGCCGCACCGCCCGAGGCCGGCCGGCTCCACCTGGCCACCGATCTGGCGGCGGCCGAACTGGGCTGGCAACCCACATGGAATTTTTCCGATTCGGTGGCGCGGACCGCGGATTGGTATCTGAAATTCCATGGCCGGGGGAAACCGGATATGAAAGCCTGCACCGTCCGGCAGATTCGGGCGTTCGTCGCGGATGCGGCCAAGGCCGGCCAGCCGTGGACATCGGCCCGGGCAAAAAAGTCACCATGATGGATCGACCCTTTGTCTGTCGCTCCTGTGGAGCTTCACGGAGCCGGATCCTGCTGGATCTGGGCATTCAGCCGCTGGCGAACAATCTGCTTTCTCCTGCGGATTGCGCCAAAGCGGAGCCGCGATTTCCGTTGCGGCTGGCACTTTGCGAAGCGTGCTGGTTGGTGCAGATCCCGGAGATCGTGCCGCCGGTGGAATTGTTCAGCGAGTACCTTTATTTTTCCTCGGTGAGCGATGCCATGTTGCGTCACGCAGCAGCGGCGGCGGCGCGGCACCGGCAGGATTTTTCGCTCGACTCCCGGAGCCTGGTGATTGAAATCGCCAGCAATGATGGATATTTACTACGGAATTTTGTCGCCGACGGCACCCCCTGTCTCGGTATTGAACCGGCCCGGAACATCGCGGCGGTGGCCCGGGAAAAGGGCATCGAGACCCTGTGCCGGTTTTTCGGACATTCCCTCGCCGCGGAGTTGGTCGCGCAAGGGCGGTCGGCCGATCTGATTTTGGGCAACAACGTTTTTGCCCACGCGCCCGAGATCAATGATTTCGTCGCCGGGCTGGCGCACTTGCTGAAACCCCGCGGGCATATCGTCCTCGAATTCCCCTACGCCTGCGACCTCATCGAGCATGTGGAGTTTGACACCATCTATCATGAGCACGTGTTTTATTTCACGCTGACGGCCCTTCAGCCGTTGTTTGCCCGGCATGGTCTGGAGTTGGTCGATGTTTTGCGATTGAGCATCCACGGTGGCTCGCTGCGGCTGACGCTGGCCCACGCGGGGGCGTTTCCGGTGTCGGCGCGGGTTGCTGCATTGCTGGCGGAGGAGCAGGTGAAGGGCGTGGGATCCACCCGGTATTATGAGGATTTCGCCGCACGGGTGCTGAAACTCCGGGCGGATTTGCAGGCGCTGCTGCATTCGCTCAAGGCCGCCGGGAAATCCATCGCCGCCTATGGCGCCTCGGCCAAGGGAAGCACGCTATTGAATTTTTACGGCCTCGGGGTGGAGACACTCGATTTCGTGGCCGATCGAAGTCCGGCGAAGCACGGGCGGCTGACGCCGGGGATGCATCTGCCGATTGTGCCCGCCGAGGAACTGGTCCGGCGGCAGCCGGATTATGCCTTGCTGCTGACGTGGAATTTCGCGGCCGAGATCCTCGGCCAGCAGCAATTGTATCGGGATGCCGGCGGGCGGTTCATCGTACCGATCCCGGAGGTGAGGGTCGTGTGAAATTCATACCGGCCACGTTGTCGGGCGTCTGGCGCATCGAGCTGGAGCCGCGGGAGGATGAGCGCGGGTTTCTGGCGCGGACATATTGTGAACAGGAATTTGCGGGCCACGGACTCCACACGCACTGGCCGCAGTGCAATCTCACGCGGACCGTGACGCGGGGAATGATTCGTGGCCTGCACTGGCAGGCGGAACCGCGGCCGGAAGTAAAGCTGATCCGCTGCGTGCGCGGTGCGGTTTGGGATGTGGTGGTCGATGTCCGTCCCGCCTCGCCGTCCTTCGGCCGCTGGGAGGCTTTTGAACTCACCGGGGACGGGCGGGTGCAACTGTATGTGCCGGCTGGTTTTGCCCATGGATTTCAATGTCTGAGTGACGGCTCGGAACTGCACTATCAGATGGGCGACGGCTACGTGGGGGAGTTGGCGCGGGGGTTGCGTTGGGATGATCCGCAGGTGGGAATCCGCTGGCCGTTGCCGCTCGCGGGAATTTCGCCGCGTGACCGGACGCTGCCGCGGTTGGGCGAGTCGATACCTTGATCCGCTGATCCCGGTTACCCGTTGGAGTTCGGACTTTCCCTGACGCCCTTCTTGGTCCACTGGTTTGCTCCATTGAACATGAGTCCCCGCGATCTCGCCCGGCATATTGATCACACCCTGCTGCGTCCTGATGCGACCGCTGCCGACATCCGGCAATTGTGCGCCGAGGCCCGGGAGCACCATTTTTGGTCGGTGTGTGTGCATCCGTCCCGCGTGGTGCTGGCCGCCAGTCTGTTGGAGGAATCCGACGTGAAAGTCGCCGCGGTGGTGGGCTTTCCCCTGGGTGCGACGGATGCGGACACGAAGCGGTTTGAGACGGAAGGCGTTGTGGATCTCGGTGCGCAGGAGATTGACGTGGTGATGAATGTGGGGCGCCTGCGGGACCATGATGATCGGTACGTGTTGCGTGAATTGCGGGATGTGGTCGAGGCGTCATCGGGCGTGCCGGTGAAGGTTATTCTCGAAACCTGCCTGCTCACGCGCGATGAAAAATTACGCGCGTGCTCCTTGGCGGTGGAATCCGGAGCGCGGTTCGTCAAGACGAGCACGGGCTTTGGGAGCGCCGGGGCCACTGAGGATGATGTGCGTTTGCTGCGGGAAACGGTGGGACCCAAATTCGGGGTGAAGGCCAGCGGCGGAATCCGGGACTACGCCTCCGCTTTGGCCATGATTACTGCGGGTGCCAACCGCCTGGGCACCACCTCCGGCATCCGAATCCTTTCCGGACATCCGAGTAGCGACACCGCCATGGGCTATTGAGTGTCCATGGTTCCGGGAGCCAGAGGGCGCGCCGGCCTTGGCTCCGGGTTCATGCCCGGTCTCACTTCTGGGTGGTCACGTCCACCTCGGTGAATCCCAACGCGCGCAACAGCGTGCCGACCTGCAACCGGGCGCGTTCATCGGCGTCCTTGAGGATGCCGGCACTGGCGGCCGCGACGCGGATCTGGTCCACCGCCTGGCGCCGGGCGTCCTGTTCCAAGTCCTTGTCGAATTCCCGCAAAAGCCCGGTGGTGCGCTCAATCACCTGGGTCCGGCGTTCGTCGAGGAAGACCTCCGAAATCACCGCCCGCGGGAGCTGCACTCGCACGCGCTGGCCATGGACTTCCAGGGTCTCCGGCCGAATGCCCTTGAGATTGACGCCGGCACGGGCGATTCCATGGGCGACCATGAGCAATCGGTTTTCACCGTACCATTTGACGTCTTGCAACAAGACCACCTTCTCCATCACGTACTTCACCGTGGCGAGTTCGCTCAGCCCCTGCACCTGCTGAACCACCGTGGCGGTGTCGGCAATCGCCGGGCGGGCTGCGGGACTGGATCGCAACAGACCCGCGGTGACCCAGGCCGCCAAGAGTCCCAGGCAAAGCAGCGCCACCGTGGCGGTGAGGCCAAGGACCCAGAAGAAACGCGATGGCCCGCGTGGCGGGACGTCCATGCGGGGACCCTAGCGGAAGCCCCCGCCGGAGCCAACGCCTATGCGGCGACGCGGCGCGGGCGGGTGGATCGGAAATTGAATTTGTGGATTCTTCGATCCGAAGGGCCCCGGGGTCTGGGGCATGAAGCCGTGCCGGGGACCGTTTGGCCGCCAGCGATCCAGAAATCCACCGGGCAAAATCCGGATCTCCAAAGGTCCGTTTGAATTTGCCCGGGCCGACAGAAGTCGAGCACTGCGTTTGCCAAGTGGGTGATCGACTCCAAAATGGTCGCCGTCATCCGCTCGGCGGATCGTTTCCCATAGAAATTATGATATTGTCGAATGTTGGTTCCGCATCCGGTCGTCGTCGATCCGGGTTCCAGCGGATTTCCCCGCGCCTCGCCACCCTGGGTGCCCTGGCGGGTACGCTCATCACTGCCTCAGCTCTGGCCCAAGCGGTGAAGGAGGAGTTGTTGCAGAAAGACTTCCCCTTCACTTCGGCGTGCATTGGCGCGCGCTTTCCCAGCAACAACGTCGCCTACAAGGGCATTGCCATCCGGGTCGGCAATGAGGCGACCCTGCTCTGGGACACCGATCTCCTGCGCTTCGCGGCCGGCTGGACGGGCGGATATATCACCACCACGGGTGTGGCCTTTGATGCCGCCCACGGCAAGCACCCGAACCTCAATGGTGACCAGAAATTCGGCACGGCGCACGGCCCCGGCGTCGCGGGCGGCGACGGCGATTTTTCCGACAAACGACCGGAGCCCTACGGGCCGGTGCGGGCGGACTTGGCCCGCTGGGACGGCCTTTTTGTCAATGGGATGAAGGTCCAACTGAGCTACACGGTGCGCGGAACCAAGATCGCGGAAGAGCCGGGCAGTGTGGCGTTGGACGGGCAGGTGGGCTTCACGCGCACGCTGCAGATCACCCCGCCGAAATCCGGCGTCCTCTTCAAATCCCAGAAGGTTACGGAGACGTTTTCCCTGGTGATCTGTGATGTCGAGGGTGGCACGGCCACTGGCACGGCCAAGGAAGTCACGATCAATGGCAACGGCTCGCAAACGCGGGTGGCGTTGGTGGGCGGGCCCAGCGGGGCGAGCTTGAAGACCCTGGGAGGTCGCGTGGTGCTGCAGATTGCCAAGGGCACGCGCCCGGGGATCCTGAAGGTGGTCCTCTGGAGCGGAGCGGAGTCCGCGGCTGCGGGCTTCGTCAAATTGACTGCCGGACAACCGGCGTTTTCCGCGGATTTCAGCCATGGTGGCGCCCCGCATTGGCCGGAAACGGTCGTGACCCACGGCAGTCTTAACACGAGCCAAACACCGGATGGCGCCTACGTTACCGATTCGTTGACGGCTCCGGAGATCAATCCGTGGAAGCGGCAGATTCGCTGGGGCGGATTTGACTTCTTCAAGGACGGCAAATCCGCCGCGTTTTGCACCCATGACGGTGATGTCTGGACGGTGACCGGGATCGACGACACGTTGGAACATCTGACCTGGAAGCGGTTTGCTTCGGGGCTCTATGAGCCGCTGGGACTGGTGATTGTGGACGACGTGATTTACGTCAGCGGGCGCGACGGCATCACGCGCTTCAAGGATCTGAACGGCGACGGTGCGGCGGATTATTATGAGAACTTCAATCACGACGTCATGAGCACGCGGGGCTTCCATGAATTCGTATTTGATCTCCACCGGGATTCAGCGGGAAATTTCTACTTTGCCAAGGCCAACCCGGTCAACGGCGGTGGACGCGGCTTTGGTGACTGGAAGGCCAGCTTGGGGAATGGCACGGTGTGCAGCCATGCGGGTTGCGTCTTCCGGGTCTCGCCGGACGGCAGGAAATTTGAAGTC
>JAYTHD010000353.1:0-5921 GCA_043732975.1 Verrucomicrobiota bacterium | reverse complement strand
CACCACCTCGCCAGCCGCGCGGACGCACTCCCTCGCACCACCCCGGGCGGCGCCTAGAAGATTTTTGTCCCACACCCTTATCGAACATCGCTCCGATTTTGATTTGACCTTTTCAAAGGGCGAATTGAGCTTGAAGATGGTAATTCGCTTTTCGACGCTCCTCGGGAAGCGGCCGACCGGTCCAGCAGTGGTTGGATCAAAGGAAGCGTTTCCCGTGGAGGAGTTGCGACAACGAACATTCCCTATGAAAGATTCTCCAATTCAAGATCGTCGATCATTTATGAAGACGGTGGGTGCGGCGTCGGCGGTGGTGGCTGCGGCCCCGGCGCTGGTGCCATCCCTATCCGGTGCAGGCGCTTCGGACGTGGGGGTTGCCGCCGCGGGTGCTGCGCGCGGGTTCGCCTCGGGTAATTACGCCATTGAGATCGACGGCATCGCGGCCGGATGGGTGATGAGCGCCGAGGGAGGGCAGGCGACCGCTGACGTCGTCACGGAAAAAATCGGCGGCGATGGCATCCAGAAAAAGCACATTGGCAATGTCAAATATGAGGACATTTCGGTCACCTTCGGAGTGGGCATGGGCAAGGCCCTCTATGACTGGGTCCAGGTCTCCTTTGACCACAAGGTGGCGCGCAAGAACGGTGCGGTGATCGCGGCGGATTACAACTACCGGGAGCAGTCGCGTCTTAATTTCTACAACGCAGTGATCACCGAAATCGGGTTTCCCGCGCTGGATGCCGCCTCGAAAGACGCGGCCAAGATGACGGTCAAATTTGCCCCGGAATACACCCGGCGGTCGCCGGGCAAGGGCGACCAGCTTAGGGTGGTTGCGAAGCAGAAAGCATGGTTGGTTTCAAATTTCCGGCTGGGTATCGATGGCTTGGACTGTCAGCGGGTCAACAAGATTGAAGCGCTGACCATCAAGCAAAAAATTGTCGAAAATCTGGTGGGCGAAGGCCGGACCTATGAGCTGGAAATTCCAAATCTGGTGATCACGTTGCCGGAGGCGTCGGCGGAGAGCTTCTATGCCTGGCATGAGGATTTTGTGATCGGGGGCAACAATAGTGACAAGAATGAGAAGAATGGACGTCTGGATTGGCTGACCCCGGATGGCCGCTTCAGTTTGGGCACGGTGGAGTTCCGGAATTTGGGTATTTTTAAACTGACACCCGACAAGTTGGAATCGGGTTCCGACGGGATTCGGCGGGTGAAGGCCGAGATGTACTGCGAGGATATGCTCTTCAAATTCAACGCGACTTCGGTTTGAACCGCGGGGATGCCAAAGGTCCAAATGGAGCCGCTGGGATCGTGTGAGCGGGCGTGAAGACGCTGCCACCGGCAGGCTGGACACGGTACGGCGGGGAATCCCGATGAACGAAATAACCGGGAACACCGTCTATGACGCGGTTGCCTATCCGAGCTATACCCACGCTAATTCGCACATCGACGGGCTGGCCACCCAGGCGGTTTTGCATGGACTCAAGCCCGCGCCCATAGACGCCTCCCGGGTGCTGGAGTTGGGGTGTGGCGATGGCAGCAATCTGGTCCCGATGGCCTATGGGCTGCCGGGCAGCCGGTTCGTGGGTATCGATCTGTCGAAATGCGCCGTTGACCGCGGCCGCCAGATGATCAGCGATCTGGGCCTGAGCAATGTCGAATTGCGGCAGGGCGACCTGTTGGAGATCCATGAGTCCTGGGGCATCTTTGATTACATCATTGTCCATGGACTTTTTTCCTGGGTGCCTCCCGAGGTGCGGGAGAAGATCCTGCAGATCTGCGGAACACACTTGGCGCCGCACGGGGTGGCCTTCATCAGTTATCTGGCCTACCCTGGAGCTCACGTGCGGGCGATGCTTCGGGACATGATGTTGTTCCGGGCCGGCGACGCCGTGGCGCCGGAGGTGATCCAGGGCCTCGCCCGCGAGGTGGCGACGTTGGTTGCCAGTTCGGCCCCGGTGGGCGACGTGGTCCAGCGGGCCTTGCAGGTGGAAGCCGCCCGGGTGCTCGAGGCCGCGCCGGATTTCCTTTTCCACGACGATTTAGCGGAGTGGAATGCCCCGTACTATTTTGTTCAATTCCTCCACGCGGCCGGCCAGCATGGTTTGCAATACCTGTCCGAGGCCGATCCGACGGAGATGCAGGTTTTGCATCTGTCGCCCGTGGTTCGGGAGCAGTTGAATCGGCTGGCGCCCAACCGGATTCAGCGCGAGCAATACTTGGATTTCATCAAGGGACGTCGCTTTCGGCAGACCTTGTTGTGCCGGACCGGTATCCAGGTGGACGAGACTGGCGGGCCGGGTCGCCTGGCCGGTTTGCGGTTGGCTTCGTCAAGCACGGGGCCCGGGGCACCGATCGATCTGACCCCTGGCATTGAGGTGTCCTTCCACAGTCTGCGGGGCCCGAGGCTCGACACCGGTTATGCGGCAGGGAAGGCCATGTTGGCTTTGCTGGTGGAATCCTGGCCGCGACGTCTTCCAGTGGAGGTGGTGGCGGCGGAGGTCCAGGCCCAACTGACCGCCGCCGGGCTTCCCGTCACCGAGGATCAGGACGCCTTCTTGCGTCCGGTTTGGGAATTCGTGGTGCAGCTCCATCTGGGGGGAATCCTGGAAATTCACATGGATCCCACCCGGCAGGATCCTCAGATCGCCGTGAAACCCTATGCCAGCCCGATCGCCCGCTGGCAGGCGCTCCGGGGTAGCTTTGTCACCTCTTTGCGTCACGTGGGAATGACCTACAAGGACCCCTGGGTCATCCGGTTGCTTCCGTACCTGGATGGCACCCGTGACCGTGAAGCGCTGATCGAACTGCTACGCTCTTGGGAGGTGTCCCTGTCCGGGCCGGAAGCCGGATCGGCGGGAGTGGCCATGCTGCTGGAGGAGCGTTTGAAAAACCTCGCCGACTCAGGATTTCTTTGTGCCCAGAGTGGCAGTGGGTACCGGGCAATTGGGGTCGATCAGCCGGTTCGGCCGCCGGCGGAGATGGGGTTGGACCTGCCTGGGGGGACGGATCTGTGAGGTTCCATCCAAATGACGATCTCGGCCAACTCGCTTTCAAAGGCAGCGACGAAACAAAGAACAATGGGGCGAGTCATATTGCGTACAGGAGATTCGTCGTTTCTGGCGCCGGGCGGAGGAAGGCATGGAATTGGCGGCATTCACCCGTCGTCTGAAGGCAAAATGTCAAATCATCAATGTTTGACCCCATTGCTTTTACGCAGGGCCACGCCGGCACCGACCGGATCCCGCTGGGGTTTGCTTTCGCAACAGGCGGCTCCAGCGTTGACGGAGCGGCCACTTCCGCCGGCGTCGGACCGTTCCGGCGGAGAAGGCCGAAGACGCGCCGCCCGAAACGCGCCGCGCGAAAGTCGGTAACGATGCCGCAGCTACGGCAGATACCTTGCGATGACCCGCGACGCGGCCGATCACGCCGAACGTTTCACCCGGCTCTGGACCACGGCGCAACCGGCCGTGGCCGGCTACCTCGCGGCACTGGTCCCCGATTTCCGCGACGCCCAGGACCTGCTGCAATCGGTGGCAGTCGTCTGCCTGCGGAAGTTCCCCGAGTTCGACGAGCAACGGCCCTTTGTCCGCTGGGCGTTGAGCATCGCGCATCTTGAAGCGCTCAACCATCGGCGCAACCAGGCGCGTTCGCGGATCGTCCTCGATGATTCGCTGGCCCAGAAGCTCACCGTCGCCTGCGAGGAGCTCGGCGAGGAGTCCGAGCAGCGGACGCGCTTCCTCGCCGAATGCCTCGCCGGGTTGGACGGCCGGTCGGCCACCCTGATCCGGCTGCGCTACGAGGACGCGCTGCCGCCCGCGACGATCGCCGAACGTATGGGGTTGGGAGGCGCGGCCGTGCGGGTGGCCCTGAGCCGCATCCGGTCGGCGTTGCGGAAGTGTATCGAAGGAAAACTCCGGCGACAGACCGCATGAACATCCCTTGGGACCTGATCGACGGCCACCTCGACGACGCCTTGAGCGACGAGGAAGCGGAGGCATTGCGCCGTTGGATCGCGCAGGACCGCGGGCATCTGCGGGTGCTGGCGCGGGCGGCGCGTGACCATGCTGCGCTGGCCGACCACTTCCGCCGGCATGCTCTGGAGGAAGGATCTCCGGCGCGGCGAGCACGGCCTGAGCCCATCCTGCGGCTTCCGGCCGTGCGTTGGGCTGCGCTAGCGCTCGCCGCGCCGCCGGACGGCACCGGTGCGCTCCTGCGCGAGACATGGTTCGATGTCATCGGGCTGACTGTGGCCGATTTGTTGGCTCACCCGGCGTTCCCCGATTCGCCTTCCGCGCGTGACTATCCGGCCGGCCTCGAGACCGCCGAGGGCGGAGCGGGGCACGACCTCTACGGCTCGCGTTGGCGGGGTTATCTGCACGTGCCGGTGAGCGGCAGCTACACCTTCTGGATCGCCGCGGACGATGCGGCGGACCTCTACCTCAGCCCCGATGACCGGCCCGAGACGAGGCGGCTCATCGCCCGTGTGCCCACCTATACCATGCCGCGCGAATGGACGAAGTTCGCCGAGCAGCAATCCGTGGCCGTCCACCTCGAAGCCGGGCAGCGTTGCTTCATCGAAGTGCTGCACAAGGAGCAGGCGGGCGGCGATCATCTGGCGGTCGCTTGGCAGTTGCCGGGCGGCGAGGCGGAAGTCATCTCCGGTGCCTACCTGTCACCCTTCCAGCCATGAGACGGCACTCCCCAAACGATGTGCCGCGCAAGCGTGGGGCCTCCGCCTTCACGCTGATCGAACTGCTCGTCGTCATCGCGATCATCGCGGTCTTGGCCGGTCTGCTGTTGCCGGCGTTGTCGCGGGCGAAAGCGGCGGCTCTTTCGGTGCGCTGCAAAGGCAACCTGCGGCAACTGGGCCTCGCGCTGAACGTTTACACCGGCGAACACCGGGCCTTTCCCCTCGAATCAGGGGGCTGGCTGGAGCGGATCCTCCCTATCAGTTAAGCGTTGGTTTCGGCGTCAGCCACTCAAACTCAAAGCAGGGCCGAATCGGGGTTCCGACAACAGCTGGACAGAAACCGTCGACCTGAACAATTGGGCATAAATATGCCCCAAGATTGCAGCGTTTTCATACCTCTTTCGAATCGCGGAATCCTCTCACAGGACATCCACCCTCCGGTCTGTTGAATGACGTATGCGCCACATTGTCAACGTGTTGAATGTTTTTTGACCGAAAGACCGACGCTTTTTCTCCGTTGACTATCGGAACCCCCGCATGGCCGAGAACGCCGTCATCTTCAGCGATGGCATTGAGAAGGATTTTTTGGAATTCAACTCCGGCAGGAAGGCCGTTATTGGCGTCGCGGAACGGAAGGGTGTGTTAGTGCAATAAGCGGTACTACGGGTTAATCCGATGGCCGAATTTTTCGATCCCGCGAATTGTCGGTGCCGCTTTCCGTTTCGAGTGCTTTTCCATTCCACTCCTCTGGTTACGTTCGGAGCGCTGTTCTCCTGGCAGTCGCTGAGCTTGTCGTTCGGCGGCAAGTGCGTCGCTTGCCTCCCACCGGCGCAGAAGTGCGGGTGGCCGTAGTGTCGGACGCTCAGGGGTGCCTCCGAAATGGATCACCTTCAAGATCGAGTCATCTGAAGTCCTCGAACTGGAAACAATTTGCTTTCACTGGCATCCCACAGAGGCTAATAGGGCGTAAGATTTCCTCGGGTTTTTGATGGAAAATCCGCGTTCGCGGCCAAACGACTTTTTGAAAGTGCCGGTTCCGGTATAAGTATATAAATGCGGTAAAATGACCCGATGCTGTCCCACAGAATTACCCGGCAAGCGCAAAATATGCCTGTGCCGGTGACGCGAGATGTCGGAAGCTGCCTTTAGCTGTCCCATAGCGATTTAATAATGTAGGAATATCGCGCTTTTCCCACAAACTTCCCCGCAGGAGCGCAAAAATTCTCGTGAA
>JAYTHD010000352.1:0-5906 GCA_043732975.1 Verrucomicrobiota bacterium | reverse complement strand
AGTTTCTCCTGCATTTGGATATCCGCCGCCTCCGAGTTCAGGTATCTTTCGAAATAAGTGCCGTCGTGCTCCATCCGCTGGAGTTGTTGTTTCAGCTTCGCCGCATCCCTGGTCATCTGGTTGGCATGTTTTTTGGCGATGGCTTGGAGGGCACGCTGGTCGCTCTCCAGATGAAACGTCACGCGGGGTAGTTCCGCAAAGAGGGGATTCATTTCCCTCATCATCGCAACTTGCTCTTGGATTTCCCGGATTTTTTCACGCAGCAATTTGGTGAGCGTCTTCAGCGTGCTTTCAGAAAAAAGCTCCCGCTTGGCGGTCGATTCATCGGGATTGTGTTCGACGTGCAGCCGGAGGAGTTCGGAGTAGTCGCCTTCGTCCCGGGCGTGGGTCAGGACCTTCATCATTTCCTCTTTTTGCAGCTTGAGGTCGGGATCCTGCTCCAGATCGGGATGCAACTTCATCGCCAGATCCTTGAAAATCCGGTTCAGATCGCGATCAAGCAATTCTTGGGCGCGTTGTCGTTCGGCTTCCTGCCGTTGCTGTTTGGGGGTTTTGGGCCGGGTGCCCGTGCGTTTCCAAGCCGCAGCCTCCTGCAGGTCTTCGGCTTCGCTTTGGCTTTTGGGGTGACCGGCCTCCGCTCCGGCGGCCCCGGCTTCTCCCTCAGACTGGCGACTGTCTCCGAACCCGGGAATCCCGCCGAAAAAGGACTCCAAAAAATTCTTGGCCCGCTTCGATTCACCCGGAGGCAGGGGTGGACGATGCTTGTCCAAGAGCGGCTGGAATTCGGTCCTTCCCCAACGTTCGACCAAGGATTCCAGTTGATCCACCAGCACCGTCACCAGCTGGGCACGCTGTTTCCTGCTCAAGCGATGCGGGCACTGGACGGTCCAGGCGTCCAGCAACCGGGTTTCGTCGGCCAACACCGCGACGAACTTTGCTTCGGCCGGGACGAGGATTTCTCCCAGGAGCTGACCGCAGAAATTCTCAAGCGCCTGGAAATGCTTCAGGTCTTGTCGCGCCTCGGTCAGTCGTTCCACAGCGGCGGCAAAGGCCTTCTTGGTCTTCTCCGCAGAGGTTGTCGGGCGGTTGAACTGAATTCGTTCGATCAGCGTTTCCGTTCCGCCGTTCGCGGCGGAGGGAGCTGACTTGCCGGCGTCGTGCGAAAGGGGGTCCATTTTTGGTTCCATCCTAATAACTCTCGATTGCTGAAGTTAGGCGGTTTTTGCGTCGTGCAAAATCAAGAATGGCCGCGTTGCGGGATCACGGCACAAAAAGGAATTCATTGCTGTTGAACAAGGCGCGGCAAAGCGTCGCCAGTCCGTGAGTCGTCACCACGGGTTGCGCCTCCTGAAGCTCTTCGCGAGTGGGACTCCGGCTCAAGGCGAGTTGGTAGGCGCGACGGATCTGCTGCGCCGGGTCGTCGCCGGCGTCGGCTGCCACCCGCCGGGCCAGGGCCTCGCTTTCCTCCAGAGTGAAACGGCTGTTGAAGAGGTTCAAGGCCTGCAACGGAGTGGTGGATTCCCGTCGGCGAGCTGTGCTTTGTCCCGCGTCCGGACAGTCAAAGGCACCGAAGACAGCCTCGCGTTCCCGGCGGACTTTATGGGCGTAAATCATCCGGCGGAGGCCATCGTCCTGATATGACTCCACGGGTTTGAATCCGCTGAGTCCTCCGCGCTGATCAAACAGGTCGAAGCCGCGCCCGAACATTTTCAAATTCAATCGCCCGCTCACCGAGAGCATCGAGTCCCGGATCATTTCCGCCCCCAGACGCCGCGCCGGATAACGCCACAGGAGCCGGTCCTCCGCGTCGCGAGCCTGGGCGGCAGCGTCGATGCGGCTGGATTGTCGATAGGTCGCCGAGAGCACGATGAGGCGGTGCAGATGTTGCACGGACCAGCCGGAGCGAATGAATTCTGTGGCGAGGTAATCGAGCAATTCCGGATGCGATGGCGGCGTGCCGTTGCGACCAAAATCGCTCGCCGTCTCCACGAGGCCCGCTCCAAAATGCCCCTGCCAGATGCGATTGACCATCACCCGCGCCGTGAGGGGATTCTGTGGACTGGCGATCCAATCGGCCAACACCCGGCGTCGTTGCGGTTCGCTCGTATCCGTCGGCAGCTTCAACCGACCAAGCGCGGTGAGCACGGCCGGGGCGATTTCCTCCTTCGGCTGTTCCGGATCGCCCCGGTGCAAAAGATGGATGACGTCCGGCTTGCGAAACAGTCCGCCAAACACCTTTTGCCCGTTTTCCGTGGAGCGAATTCGAGTTTCAAGGACCTTCTTCTCCTGCATCAAGGCGCTGGCTTCCCCGGCATCGGCCGCACTCAAACCCGCCAGCGAAAGGGCGGGCGGCTTATTTTCGCCGGGCACGGGCTGCATCCGGTCCTGGGAATCGGCCACCAGATGCCACTCGCCGGAGGCATCCGCGACCTCGATCTGGTATTCCGAGGCCAGGCGGTCCGCGTAGGTCCCTTCCCGATCGCGACCCCAGACGACCCGGTCGATGAGGTGCTCGACCGCGAATTCCAACACCACCCACCCCCGGCCCAGCTCGCTCGACATCCAGCTGTGGGTGTTGCCGTATTGCCCGTCATTGAGGTGGGCCAATTCGTGGACGTGCGGCACCACGGTGTCGCCGGAGGAGGTTGCCGTGGTGCCCTCCCGGGCCAGCGCCACGTTGTGCGCGTCGGTGTCGAAGATCTCCAGTTCATCCAGGCATGGCTCCAGATTGTTGGTGGCGCGAATGGTGAAGCGCACGCGCCTGGCCCGGGTGGGTTCAAAACGGTCAGTGTTGCGCCGGGCGTTCACTGCGGGCCGGGACGGAGGGACGGAGACGAGAGTCTCCTTCGCAGCCGTGGCCCCGGTCCGGGCCAGCGGGACGAAGCGTGCCAGATTTTGTTCGACCCGGTCGGCTTCCTGGGTGAGGCGACTTTTTTCCGCCCGCAAGGCCTCCGCCTCCGGCGAGTGCAGGTCCCGGTCCTCATACTCCACTCCGGCGATGAAGGCCTGCATCGCGTAATAGTCCCGTTGCGGAATGGGATCGAACTTGTGGTCGTGACACCGGGCGCAACCCACGCTGAGCCCCAGAAATGTCTGGCCGATATTGACGACAATTTCATCCAGGGAATCCTGCCGGGCGAGGCGTTTGGAAGGTTCATCCTGACCAATCTGGCCGGGCAAAAGCACGGAGGCCGTCAACAGAAAACCCGTGGCATCATCCTGTCCCAGTGCATCCCCGGCGATTTGCTCCCGGACGAACTGGTCGTAAGGCGTATGCTGATTGAAGGCGCGGATGACGTAGTCGCGGTACGGCCAGGCGTTGGGCCGCTCCGTGTTCACTTCAAAACCATGCGTATCGGCATAGCGGACCACGTCGAGCCAGTGCTGGGCCCAGCGTTCGCCGTAGCGCGGCGATCTCAGGAGATCGTCCACGACTCGCTCATACGCATCGCTTCGCGAATCCTGTCGGAATGCTTCGACGAGGGCAGGGGAGGGTGGCAGTCCGGTCAGGTCCCAACATACCCGGCGCAGCCAGGACGTCCGATCCGTCTCGGGTGCCGGCGACAGTCCCGCCGACTCCAGTCGGACGAGGATGTAAGAATCCAACGCCGTCCGGGACCAGTTGGAATCCCTTGGCGTGGGCCTGGGTGCGGTCGACAACGGCTGAAACGACCAGTGCGTGTGGGATTCCGGCCGTACGGGCGGGTTCTCCGGGAGCTTGTCTACCGGCGCGGTCCATGCGATGGCGCACGACCACCCGAGCCACGCCGCGCTCGCGAGCGCAGGAAAAAACTTCCTTAGCCCGAGCGTCTTCGGGTATCGGCGGATCTGTACGGGGGCTTTCAGTGCGGTCAATTTGCGTGGTGACTGAAAACCCCGCCAACGATTTATGCCGCCACCGCAGCGGTCGTTTTTCGGAGCGTTGGCTTCCAGCCGGCTTGGACGCCACATACCTCGCGGAAGCATCGGGAAAAAAGACCGCACCCTCCTCGCGCAATTACCTCAAGGGCACTGTTGGCGCGCCAGAAAAGCACGTTCCAGCGCCTGGCCCAGGGCGAGAGCCGCGACCGAGAGCAATTTCAAATCCTGTTCGCCGAACCCCCAGCGAGTAGGATCCGAATGTTTGGCATCGGTGAGTTGGACCGCGCTCATGACGCCAAATCGCAGTCCGGCGCCGGCCAAAGGCACGCACATCTCGTTTTGAGTCACCTGATTCAGGGCCTTGTCGACCAGCGGGCTCAGCTTCTTCGATCGCCAGATGCCCCGATCCAAAAAGCGCTTCCGCTCACAATAGACCTGGGAAACGACGCCGGACGAGAGCGGTTGGACGATTATCATCTCGAAGCCGCCGGCGGGACCGGCGGTGTCCAGCAACGCGACCAATTGCTCGGCGGCGGGATCCTTCACCCAGATCGCTATTTCACTGGAGTGGGTAAGCGGGACAAATTCCGCCAGCAACTGCCGCACGGGCGCGTCGCCCAGGGCGTGCAGTTCCGCCAACGTCAACCGCCCCAGCCCCTCGGCCAACGGAGCGGAAGAATCCGGATGCGTGCCCACAGACATACCGAAAGGCTATGTGGTTGCGACAGGGGGTCAATCTCGATTCCACCGGTAGCGACGCCCATGGCCTTACAGTAACGCCGTCCAACAGGTCAATATGAATGTAGCGGGCGAACTGCTCAGCCGGCAGCGAAGAGGGGTGACGAGGAATAATTGTCGTTGACCAGGTCAACTTTGAGTCCGCCATCATCAGTGCGGGACGTCCGTCGGCGTAACCTGGACGTCGCGGCCCTCGTCAGCGTGAACCGGTCTTCCACCGAATTCGCGAGCATCGCCAACTAGCTCCTCGAGCCGCTGTTGCCGATATTCGAATAGGCGTTCGGAGAAGAACGGTTTCATCGTTTCGCCTTCTTTGCGGGTTTGCGTAAGTCGTCCAGGGTCGAGGAGAGGTGCGCGAGATCCTTCACTGGTGTCGCGCCGATTTTGTCCAGGACGTCTTGATAGGCCGATATCGCGCGACCACCGACGATGATCGCGACTTCTGGCGGCAGGGCCTCGCGCAGTCGTGTCAATTCCCGCTCCAGCCGTGGATCATCTTCGGGATAGACCAGACTTAGGGCTACGGCTCGAGCCCGGTTCTGGCGCGCCGCTCCAGCAATCTCCGCCGCCGGCAGATTCGCGCCGAGATAGGTGACGTGCCAGCCCATGTTCGCCGCGACCGCACAGGCGAGCAGCGCACCCAGCTCGTGAATCTGTCCTGCCGGGGTCGTCACCAGCAGCACGGGAGCACCGTCCGTTCCGGCGAAGGGCTTGGCGGCCTGGCTAAGAAAAGCCCGAATGACTGCCGTGGCGAAGTGTTCATGGGCGGCCGTGATGCTGCCGTCTCGCCACAACTGGCCGATCCTTTGTGCGAGCGGGGCAACCACACGTTGCAGCAAACCCTGTGCGCCCAATTCTATCTCGGCACGTTTCAGCGTGTCGTCCAGGGCGCGACCGTCCAGTGACTTCAGCGCCGTGACGCATTCGTCGAGGAAGGTTGGGGCGTCTGGAGCCGCGGTCAGCGCCCGCGAGGTGTGGCCGCTGGTGCCGTGCGATTCCTTGGCCAGCGCGCGGAGTTTCTCCGTCGGCAGCTTCGCGACGTGGCCGATGCTGTGGCCGTTCTGCGTGATTTCGCGGAGCAGGCTCAGTCGCTCGATCTGCTCGTCCGAGTAAAGTCGGCGATTCGTGCCGGTGCGCTCAGGCTCCACGGCGCCGTAGCGCTTCTCCCAAATCCGGATGACATGGGCGCTTAATCCCGTGCGCCGGGCGACTACTTTGATTGCTTGGTGAGCTCCAGTCATAAAACTAGACAGATCATCGACAAAACGGCGACATTTTGCAAGTGAGGATCTTCAGGAAGTCGAAAA
>JAYTHD010000351.1:0-4140 GCA_043732975.1 Verrucomicrobiota bacterium | reverse complement strand
CACCGCCTTCTGCGGATTGGGATCGAAGATTTCGTACGGCTTCGGGGTGTTCGCCGGATACAACATGCGGCTTTCACGACCAGCCTTCCAAGGGTAACAGTTTTCGGGAGGTTTGAGCGACTTCACCCACTCATGCGCCTCGCAGTCGTCCACGAAGCCGTCCCCGTTCTGATCGGCCGCCCCATTTCGCAGGCACTTCGAGAAGGCGTGTGCGTAGAGCGATTCCGCGAAGCCATTGCCGTCCGGGTCGGAAAACGCCTTGCCGCCGTAGCTGGTGCGGTTCGCGTTGGCGGAGGTGAGGACGGTACTCCCGGCGGCGAAGGACCAGAAATTGTTGGTGTCCACCAAGCTGAACGAATAGCAGGCATTGATCAGCATGTGGATGGGCACACCCTTGGCTCCGAGCGAACCCAGCTTGGTGCACAATTCCCGCGCCGGGACGCAATCCTTGCCGAGCACCAGGCAACCCACGCCCCTATGCGAGGTGATGCGCACGTAAATGCGGCTGCAGGGCGGATCCAGTTCGCACACGGCCTTGATCGCGGCGACCAGATCGGCACAGCTCGATACGCCTCCCTTATTCGAGATCAGAATCCGCTTGTCCGAAACACCGAAGTGTTCGATCAAATCCTGGCGGAATTGCACGACGTTGTTGGACATGTGGGCGTCGGGCGCGCCCCGCACAATGAGCGCGCAGGCCGCATCGGCTCCCGGCGGGGGACCCGCCAAACCCGCCCGACCTGATCGCGATGGTCCGATGGCCTCCAGAATCGCCGGTTCGGAGCGCAACGGAATATCGCCAAAGACCAAACCGTCCGGGTTCGCAAAACCCGGCGGAGCATCACTCGCACGCTGTTCGGCGGTCGCCCACAACTCGAAGGATCGACCCGACGGAAGGCGCACCACGGGCCACCACCCCTGCGACGAAACGAGGACCCTTCCGCCGGTCGGGGTCACCGCGGACGGATCCGCTGCAACGAGCAGGAACCGCGTGGCGTGCATGAATTCAGCGGCGGGCTCGTCGTCGACCCAAAACAAATAGGAGGGCGACTGAATGTCCACGGCAGTGCCTGGCCACGGGTCCAGACCGAGGAATCGCGGTTGCACATGGGAACCGGCGGGGAGCAACCCCTCGCGGCCGGGTCCGAAGCCAAAGTCTTCAAAGGGAGACCACGCGACCGTGGGCGACACCAGTGGGCTGCCGATTTCCGCGGCCAGCAGGACCTCCACGGCCTCGCGACGGGTCAGCGTGGCGGACTGGAGCAGCGAGGGTAAAAATAGGAAGCACGCAACGCCACGGAAGATCCATGACCAGCCACTCCAAGGTCCCGCCGCTTCCGGATTCATGCTCATGGGGTACGCCCCTTTCTCGATTTCGTCGAGCCTCAATTGCGGCGACAATCTCGCCCGGGTCACGGCGTCCCATCGCGTTTTCGGCGCACCAACTTCCCGGTTAATTCCGTGTTTTTCTTTTCCAAAACGGATTGCTTGTCCCGCAACTTCATTTCCAGCGTCTTGGACACACTGATGTTCGAGAAGGTAATCACGACGCCGTCAATCCGGTCGTCCAGCGTGCGGTAGGGCATGATGCGCACGGTGAACCAGCGGCCATCGAGCGCGGCAATCGGTTTTTCCACGGCCACCAGTTTTTGCAGGACGCCCCGGGCATCGTCGGTGAGTTCCGGATAGCGCAGATTGGAGGCGAGGTCGGTGAGGGGCCGGCCCGCATCGCCAGGGATGAGCTTGATGATGTTGGCAGTCTGGGGGGTGAACCGCCGCACTTTAAGCTGCCTGTCCAGAAACAGGGTCGCTATATCCGTGCTGTCGAGCAGGTTCTTCATGTCGTTGCTGGCCTGCGAAAGCTCGTCGACCTTGAGCCGCAGCTCGGTGTTCACCGTTTGGAGTTCCTCGTTCATGGATTGCATCTCCTCCTTCGAAGTCGTGAGTTCCTCGTTGGTGGATTGCAATTCTTCATTGGTGGATTGCAGTTCCTCGTTGGCGGACCGGAATTCCTCCTGCGAAGTCTGCATCTCTTCATGAGTGGCCCGCGACTCGCCTTTGACATGCAGGAGTTCCTGCTCCAGCTCGGCGATCCGCGGGCTGCGGGCGACCGGCTTGGACGACTGCCTCGCCGTCGGAGTGGTCTGGGGCGCGGGCACGTCGGTGAAAACAATCATCACCAACCCCTGCAGCGGCCCGGGTTTCTCGAGTAGCTGAATACTCACATCCACGAACAGTGTGCCGCCGTTCGTCCCGACCTTGAGCCCGTGCAGCATCACGCGTCCTTTTTTTCGGAGCGCTTTCTGGAAGCCATCCGACAGTTCGTAGCGCAGACCCTCGCGGGCCATGGCAAACAGGTTCAGGTTGGCGTTGCCGGTGGCGGGTTCCAGGTATTTGCCCGTCCGTCCGCTGATGTAGAGCAGATCGCCCGTGTCACTGACCAGCACGGCCGGAGGGGCATAATCCTGCACAATCAACTCCTCCGCCAACGATTGAAGACTGGCCGGCGGTTTGGCGGATGGACGCGCTTCGAAACGGATCGGCGGACCGGCGGTAAAGGACGAGGGAAAAGCAACCGGCTCCGACCGCAGGATGAATTCTTTCCGCCGAAAGGCTCGCGATGCGCCTCCCAGAGGTGCAAAACGGTCGGTAAAATCGCCCACTGTCTCCGCGCTGCCGAGAAATAAAATGCCACCGGGAGTCAGACTGTAGTGGAACAGCGGGATTAGTTTTTTCTGCACTTCCGGGGTAAGATAAATTAGCAGGTTGCGGCAGCTCAGGATGTCGAGCTTGGTAAAAGGAGGGTCCATGATGAGATTTTGCGGCGCAAAAATGACCATCTCGCGAATCTCTTTGCGCACCCGGTAACCGTGATCCTCCTGGGTGAAGAATCGCTTCAGCCGTGCTTCCGACAGGTCAGCGGCGATATTGGCCGGAAAAATGCCCGACCGAGCCTTGTCGATGGCGTTCCGGTCGAGGTCGGTGGCAAAGATTTGAATCGTAAATTTTCTTTTGGGCTTGAGTCCCTCGACCGCCTCCTTGAGCACAATGGCCAGGGAATAGGCTTCTTCGCCGGTCGAGCAGCCGGGCACCCACGCGCGAAGCGCCTGACCGGGCGAACGGCTCGCGAGCAGCGCGGGCAGGGCGTGCTGGCACAAGTGTTCCCAAGCGGCCGGGTCGCGGAAGAAGTTCGTCACTCCGATCAGCAATTCCTTGAAGAGCAAATCCAGTTCCTGAGAGTTCTCCTGCAAGTAGCGAACATAGGTCGCCATCTTGCTGATCTGGTGGATGCCCATGCGGCGCTCGATCCGGCGATAGAGCGTGTTCCGTTTGTAGAAGGAAAAGTCGTTGCCGGAGTGGTTTCGCAGCAAAATGATCACCTTTCCCAGCGTGCTCAGCTTCTTGTCTTCCGGTGTCATTTCCGTCCGGGTGATCAGCGGGGCGCGTTGCAGGTAGGTGAGGATCTTCCCCGACAGTTCCTCCGCCGGAGCCACGATGTCCGCCAGCCCGGCGTCAATCGCGCTGCGCGGCATGGAATCGAATTTGGCCGTCGCCGGTTCCTGCACCAGCACCAGCCCCGCCTTTTCCTTGATGGCCCGCACCCCGAGCGTGCCGTCGGAGCCCATGCCGGAGAGAATCACGCCAACGCTGTGGTCCTGCTGGTCCTGCGCCAGGGAGCGGAGGAAAAAATCAATGGGCAGGCGCAGCCCGCGCGCCGCCACCGGCTTGAGCAAATGCAGCACCCCGTGCAGGATGGACATGTCCTTGTTCGGCGGGATCACGTAAACGCAATTCGGTCGCACCGTGGTTTCATCCTTGACCTGGATGACGCGCATGTCGGTGGCGCGTTGCAGCAACTCGTCCAGGATTCCTCTGTGGGTCGGGTCCAGGTGCTGAACGACGACAAAAGCCATGCCGCTGCCCTTCGGCACGCGCCTCAGGAATTGTTCCAAAGCTTCGAGTCCACCGGCGGAGGCTCCGATGCCGACAATCGGGAACGAAACACTCGCGGGCGCGGCGCAGATTTCCGGGCGATCCACTTTGGTGGGTTTCTGCCGGAGGCGGGCAGGTGAAAAATTCTTTTTCATGTCATTATTTCCTGCGCTTGATCCTGACACCTTTGGTTCTGGCCAGGCCGGG
>JAYTHD010000350.1:0-2799 GCA_043732975.1 Verrucomicrobiota bacterium | reverse complement strand
AGTTGGATGGCCTGCCCCATCACGGCACTGGTCGGCGCGGTGACGGAAGTGATCACCAGGTCCGCGAGTTGAGCGGGTGGTGGATTCGTGGGGATACCCCCGGCCGGCCGGCAAAGGCCCGCCGTGCCCGCCGCGACGATGGCGCCAATCTCATTCGAGCTGAGCGCCCGATTGAAGATCATGGGTTCGTCGATGAGCCCCTTCCAGCGCGAGTTCGGGCGGTCATTCGGACCCCATTCACCCACCTTGGCGGTGAACTGGGTGTGATGCCGGAGCGTTTTGCCGAGACCGTTGGTGGTGACGCCCTCAATCACGCCATTTTTGTAGAGGCGCATCAGTCCCGTGCCGCTGCTCCAGGTGGCGGCGACGTGAGTCCATCCGCCCTCGGCGATCGGTGTGGTTCCTTCCACCCGCCCCTGGGTGTTGTCGGTGAATTGCAGGGCAAAGCCACCCTGGTTGAGATAAGCGTCCTCGCCATTGAACAGGAGAAAGCTGTTGGCGCCGGGATTTGAGCCGGTGTCCCACTTACCGAGAATGGCGCCGCGGTTATCCGCACCATAGGGCTTGGAAACCCAGGCCATCAGGGTCAGTTCGGTGGCACCTTGGAGAGTGGGCAGATCGCCGATGGAAATCAGATCGTCATTGCCATCCAAGCTGAATCCCTCGTTGACCAGTCCCGGTGCGGTGACGGCGCCATTCAGGAGGGTCGCGGCAGTACCGCCCGCCACCAGGTTGTTGGTATGACTGTCGCCCGGCCACCAACCGATCAATCCCGACGGCGGCTCCACGCAGAAGGTTTCCCGGCATTTGCCGGCGGAGCCCGCGGCATAAAGCGCCTGCACTTCGCCGGCCGTCAAGCCTCGGTTGTACACGTCAAATTCATCCAGATCCCCGTTCCAGCGGCGACCGCCGCCACCCCACGCACTCAGGCGGAGGAACTGCGAGCCGTCATAGGGAATGAGCGCCCCGTTGTTGGTCACGGAGCCGATCAACTGCCCGTCGAGATAGCCGCGCAGAATATAACCGGGTTCCCGGGTGAACGCGAGGTGCTGCCAGGTGCCGGGGGTGAGATCCAAGGGTATTGACCCATGACCATTCACTCCAAAGTCGTAGTGATGCCCCGTGTTGCCGTATTGCAAAACAAAGCTGCGGAAACCGGTGTGATTGTTGTCAAAAATGTCGGCATAGGTGACCTGGGAAACGCCTTCCTTCACCCACAGGGAAAAACTGAACACTTGCAGGTCAAACCAGGGACCGAGGTCGACGTAATCGTCATTGCCATCGAAGTGAAACGCCTGCCCCACCACGCCAGGCACGAAGCTGGTGCCGCTCTGGAGCGTGCCGGGATGATTGGTTTGCGCATCGAGTGCGTTTCCTTCCCCGCGCAGCCAGGTGATCAATCCTGGCGCGGGGGCAACGCAGCCTTGGCGATCGGCATCGTTGCACTTGCCATTTACTCCGGCGGCGTGGATCGAGGCCAGTTCTTCCGCGCTGAGGGCCCGATCGTAGATGGCCACTTCATCGAACAGACCGTGGGTGAAAAAGGCCAGCGCCTCGTTTTCATACTCCGCGCCGATCAGCACGGGATGGTCATCATAGGCGATCGAGCGGTTTTCCACCTGTGACGCGGCGGGTACGCCGTTGATGAAAAGGCGCATCACGTTGGCCTGATCGTCAAACGTGAGGGCGAGGTGGTACCACTGGTTGATTTCCGGATTCAGGACGGCGGTGATCTGTCCAAAGCTGGATCCATCGGACACCGCGGCGTTGAGGTTTCCACCGTCAATCCAAAGCGTGAAGGAGTTTTGAATACCGGCTCCCAAGGATTTTTCCACCAGCGTGTGGAGGCCGCCGGGCAGGCTGAAAAATTTAAACCAGCCTTCGATTGTCAGGTTGGTCACGCGCAAGGCCGGCGAATCGCCCACGCTGACAAAGTCGGCCATGCCATCGAGTAGAAATGCGCGGCCGATCCGCCCAAATCCATACGTGGCGCCCCGGTTCAAGACCGCCGGATTGTTGCTGCTGCCGCGATTGATCGGGGAGCCTTCCGCCGGCAGCCAGAGCTTGAGACCCAGCGGCGGAACTACGCAGGCGGTCGGGGCGGTGTCGGATTCGACGATCAGGCTCACGCTGGTGGCATCCTGATCAAAACTCCAGGTCAGACCGGCGGGCAACCGGGGCAGGTTTTGGTAGGCGAGCGATCCGGAAAGGCGGCTGGCTTGAACGAAGCGAAAGCGGTCGCCCGCGGCCGGAGCATAGCCACCGGCCAGCGCCACCGTCATCTCCCCACGGAGTGTCTGCGCTCCCTGGAATTGGACCTGCCCGTAATCCGTGGGGGTACTGGTTCCGGCGAGAGTAATGGCCATCCGGGAATTGGGGCCAAAGCTCTGGCCCTCGGGAATTTCCAACCGCCCGGCCCGGGTGGCGAGAATGCCGGGGCTGATGAAGGAGACAACGGTGCTGCTGATGGTGAAGCGTGTCACCCCGGTGCCTTGCTGGATGAACGTGCCGGAATTGTTGAAGACGTTGATGCCGCCGGTTCCATAACATTGCAGCGTCAATGCGCTGTTGGCGATGAAACTGCCGTTGTTGTTGAAGGTTCCGCCATTCATTTGCCAGTTCCCGTCGGTCCAGGTGGCGGTGCCCTCATTCTGCAGCAAACGGTTGAGTTGAGGCACGCCCCGGAGTTCCAGTGAGCCGGTGCTGCCGATGATGGTTTTTCCATTCCCGCTCATGGTTCCGCCCGACCAGGTCAACGCTCCGGTAACGGTGACGTCCCCATCGCCGGTGAGTGTGCCG
>JAYTHD010000349.1:0-16268 GCA_043732975.1 Verrucomicrobiota bacterium | reverse complement strand
CGATTCAAGATCCAAATTGCGCCCAATTTCACCGGATTGTATCGCCCCTTCAGGGCTTGGAATTGATTGGGAATCGTTTACCCAGGGCGTTGCCCTGGGCTATCGTATTGGGCCCCGTTGGGGCTGAACTCCGTTGGTGTCGCCATCGTGCCGACACTCATCGAACTCCACGTTCAAATCTAGAAGAATCAAGGAAACGGACTCTCCAGTGTTTTCCTCGTTTTACCCCCAAAATTCTGAGGTCTGGGGATCAGGGCGCGGGCAGATTCTAGCGCTTTTCGGGCAAAGGCTTCCCCAAAGCGGAGCGACGGAAAGCGGGGGATCTTTGCCAGCTTCGGGCGCGGGAATATCCGGGCAACGTGGCGTTGAATTCGCGATAAATCTCCGCGGCCGTTGGTTCCGGAATGTCGGCCGAAAGACACAGCGTCACTTCGGCCCCGGCCCGTGGGTCGTCCCGGTGATCCACGCGTCCACCGCCGAAAAATCCCGCGGTGGCACACAGGTTTTCCAACCGACGCTGAAGTTCATCCAGATCGACCCACTCACCGAGCACCTTGATCTGACGCCCGCTGCGGCCGAGAAAGCGCAGGCGGTTTCCCTGCAGTGCCACCCGGTCTCCGGTGATGAACCATTCTGCCGGCGGCTGCGCCATCCATTTTCCATCGCGCCAGAGTAGATACGCGGAAAACAGGGCGGGTCCGCTGAGCGCGAGGCGGTCGTCGCTCTCCGCCCGGACGTCCCAATGGGGAAGCACGGTCAGGACGGTGGGATCGGGTTCGTCCCCGGACTGGGTGGCGATCTGGGAGCTGGCCTCGGTCATCCCGTAACTTGTCAGCAACGGCCAACCAAGATCGCGAGCCTGGCACCAGAGCGGGGTGCTCAGGTGCCCACCACCGACGACAATGCCGCGCAGGCAGGCCGGCGCCGGAATTCGGGCACTGACCAGATCGAAGACCTGGGCGGGAACCAGCGAGGTCAGCGTGATTTGCGCCCGCTGGCAGTGCTCCGCGAAAGGGCGTGCATTCCATTTCGTGTCGTCCCAAAAAAGTTCACCCCCCGTCAGTTGGTGACGCACATGCACCGCGAAGCCGCCGACATGGAAGGCCGGCAGCGCTCGCAACCAGCGGTCGGTCGCGGAGACACGCAGATGCGCATTGACGCCCCGCGCAGAAGTGCGCAGCGCGGTCTGCGACAACGCCACCCACTTGGGATCGCCCGAGCTTCCGGAGGTGCCGAAGACGGCGTGACCACGAAGACCGAGGGCGGCGACTTGTGCCGAAGTCGGCGTGCGCATCTCGACGCGGGGATTCGACAACACATAGGGTTCGCCGGTGTCCCAATAGGCATCCCAGCGCCGGGGATCTATTCCAGGGGTTTCCATGGAATTCTCGCCAGTAAGTCGTCAAAGCCCAGACCGGTACCACCGGGCGATACCAGACGGTCCCCGACCGCAATCACCCGCTCGATAAAGGCGTCGGGCACGAAGAGACGGTGTGAAAGCAAGCCGCACAATTCGGCCTTTTCTGGATGTTCCCGGTAATAGCTGGCCGCTTCCCACGCGGCGAAGTATTGGCCGAGGGGGTGATCCATGCTGCTCGTAAAAATGATGCGCCCGGGATAATCGCGCAGCGCCTGGAGAGTGGGTTTCAAGATGTGCACCCGGGCCGTCACGACGTCGGACCAGTCGCTGGCGAGATCGATCGGGGTTTCGGCCTGGATCGCTTTCCATTCGTCGGGACTTCCACAAAAAGGATCTTCAATGAAATCGATTCGCGCCTTGGTGAGGGCGTCGAGGCGTCCGGCGAACTGTCGGAAGGAATCGGGCGTCAGCGAGGCATTGAAGTCCAGTCGCAGTTTCGCCGCCGAGAGGTCCCGGATTCGATCGGCCTCGGCCGCAATGTCGGAGCCGCATTTGATTTTGACCGTCCGCCCGGCGCCCGGGGCGTACTCGTGGCTGGCGGGAAGTTTGAGTGCCTGGAAGAGACTTCGTCCGTCGCGGCGGGCGGCGGCGTCGATCCGGCAACACGCCTTCGCCCGTTCGATCAGCGGAGTCGTGTCGCCCGCGCGCCAGAGAGCCAATTGGCGGGCCAGCGGGAGGTGTCCAAATTCCGGCCATGGTTGCAAGGCCGCGTGGCCGCCCTGCCAGCGAATCAACGCGCCCTCCAGGCAGCGGGCGCCGACCCGCGCGTTTAATCGCGCCTTGGGACGGAGGGTGTAGGGGTGGTAGTGGATCGGTTCGATCCTCATAGCAGCGCCCCCAAGGTAAACGCCGCGGCGAAGGCCAGCAATTGTCCCCCGGCCAGGGCGAGGTACCGGTTGTAGCCGGCGGAGGGCGGAGAGCGGAAGATCCGGACGACCAAAAACAGACTGAGCGGGGCGACGGCGCAGGGGCCCCAGGCGACACCCTTCCAAGGCCAGCCGAGCAAGCCCAGAACGGGAGGCAGCAAGCTGGTGGCGGCAATCTCCCAGCGCGCAAAATTGGTCCCCAAGCGTACGGCCAGCGTCCGCTTGCCGGTAATCGCATCCTCGGCCTGATCCCGCAGATTATTGATGGCAATGAGGGCGGTGGAGTAAAGACCAATCTGCACTCCCAAAAGCAATGCGGGGGCCAGCCATTTTCCGGTGTTGACGTATACCGCACCCGTCGCGGCGATCAGGCCAAAAAACAACAGGACGAACAATTCCCCCAAGCCCCGATAGGCCAGTGGCCACGGACCGCCGGTGTAACCAAAGGCGAAATAGAGGGAAGGAATTCCGATGGCGAGAATTGGCCAGCCGCGGGCCTGGATCAATGGGAGCGCGAGCAAACAGGCGACGCCGAGAACGAGGACGCCGGCGCGCAGGACCTGGCGGGCCGAGCGAAGTCCGCTGGCGGTCGCCCGAGCGGGACCCAATCGATGCCCGGTGTCCGACCCTTTTTGGAAGTCGAGGGCGTCATTGAAAAAGTTCGTGCCGATCTGAATGCACGCCGCGCTCAACAACGCACAGAGCGCCAGCCACGGTGCAGTGGCTTCGCCCAATTTGTGCGCCAGCACCGTCCCCAGCCACACAGGCACCACGGCGGCCGGCAGGGTCTTGGGCCGGGCGGCCAGCGACCAGGTGCGATGCCAGGAGGTGAGCATCGACTCCCGCCGCTCCCCAGGGGCACTGGTCACGGGACGCGCTTGAACTTTTTGAAGTTCGGTTTCCGCTTCTCCAGAAACGCCGTCTGTCCTTCCTTCGCCTCCTCGCTCATATAGTAGAGCAGCGTGGCGTTGCCCGCGAGATCCAGCAGGCCGAGTTGTCCATCGCAATCCGCGTTCAAGGCCGCCTTCAGACAGCGGATCGCCAGCGGACTGTGCTGCAGGATTTCCCGCGCCCATTTCACGGTTTCCGCCTCCAGTTGCGCGAGCGGAACGACGGCGTTCACGAGTCCCATTTCCAACGCCTGCGGCGCCGTGTATTGCCGGCAGAGAAACCAGATTTCGCGCGCTTTCTTCTGGCCCACAATCCGGGCGAGAAAGCTTGAGCCGAGGCCGCCGTCAAAGGAACCCACCTTCGGACCGGTCTGGCCGAAGATCGCGTTGTCGGCGGCGATGCTGAGGTCGCACACCACATGGAGCACATGCCCGCCACCCACCGCGTAACCGGCGATCATGGCGATCACCGGCTTCGGCAGGCTGCGGATTTTTTTTTGGAGATCCAGGACGTTGAGCCGGGGAACGCCGTCTGTCCCCACATAGCCGGCGTGGCCGCGGATTTTTTGGTCGCCACCGGAACAAAAAGCCTTTTCCCCTTCACCGGTGAGCACGATGACGCCGACTTCGGGATCTTCGTGCGCCAGATGGAATGCCTCCAGGAGTTCACGCACCGTGAGCGGGCGAAAGGCGTTGCGGACCTCCGGACGGTTGATCGTGATTTTGGCGATCCCGTCCTCGGTTTTGTGATACTTGATGTCAGTGAAGTCGCGGACTTTTTGCCACATGTCGGCTCAGGCAAGCAGGTTTTGTCGGGAAAGGAAATCTTTGATGCGACGGGCGAATTCTGCGGAGTTCTGCCAGGGCGCACGATGTCCGCACTCCGGCAGGATCTGATGTGTGCCCTGGGGCACTTGTCCGACGGCCGCCTCGGCGAGGTCTTGGTACTTGTGATCGAATGCCCCGGTGATCCACAGAACGGGCAGCGAAAGCGTGTACAGTCGGGGGAGGAGGTTTTCCTGTTGTCCCAGGCTCCAGACTTCAAACGACCGGGCGATGGCCTCGCGTAGGGGTTCCAGAGTGGCGCGATCAGCTCCCGTGGGACTGCCCTGGAGAATCGGTTGGCGGTTCCATAGTGCGATGGCTTCCGCCCAGGGCAGTTCGCGGAAAGCCTGAGCCCACGTTGCATCCAATTGTCGACGGGCAGATTTCTCCTCCGCGCTGGCCAATCCCGGGTGCGCCGAGACCACGATGGCGGCGCGCCAAAGATGGGGTGCCGCGAGCAGCGCGTGCAATGCCAGCCGGCCACCCAACGAATAACCCAGCAGCACGGGGGCGGAATCCCGGGCGCGGACCGATTCGCAAAAATGGTGGGACCAGGGAGTGAAGTCCTCGACCTGCTCCCACAGGCAGGGCGCATGAAGGTTGAAGTCCGGTCGTAGAAACTTCCAGTCCGCGGGAAGACCGACATTGCCGTGGAGGGCCCAGATCATTCCAGGTCCTCCCAGAAGGCGTCGGTTTCGTCGGCGTTGGGTCGCAACTCAATGAGTTCGGTGCCGGTTTCGGTGGTGGCGGTCAGGTCCGCTCCGGTCTGCGCACAGCGGTACTTGAGGCGCCAGAATTTGGCCCACGCGGCGAAGTCCAGATCGTGCGGGTTTTCCATGGGCGACCAGGCTTGGTCGGGCAGGTGTTGGAGCGCCGGCAACCGGCGGAAGATCCGTCCGCCCCCATTGTTCACCACCACAATGCGCCGGCGGGCGGGCGGGAGTTGCGGGAGAATCCAGGGCGCCGCCAGGTCGTACAGGCAGGCGAGGTCGCCCACGACACACCAGCTTTCCGGTTCGTCCGCACTCAGTCCCAGAAAGGTCGCGAGGCAACCGTCGATGCCGTTGGCCCCCCGGTTGGCGAAGCACCGGAGTCCGCGCGGTTCGGTACTGGCAAACAGATTCCATTCGCGGACGGGCAGACTGTTGCCCAGGAAGACGAGGGATTTTTCCGGGATGATTTGGGAAAGGGCTCGCATCAAGGCGGGTTCCGATTGCGGCAGGCGTGGCCACAGTATTTCCCGGTTGGCCGGTTTCTGAGCCGGTACCCTGGCGTCGCGGTCGGGCAACCCGAGGGTTCGCCAGGCGGTCAACGGGAGCACCTGGCTGGAGCGGGCGAGCCCGGAGAATCCGGCGAGCGCCCAGGAGAGGACCTCCACCGTGGGACGGTTTTCCAGATCGCGCCAAAAGCGGCAGGCGGGCACCCCCCCGATGCGGACCACCCGGGTGATCGACCGCGTGGCGAGTTCGCGGTCGCCGCCCCGGATGAGCAGCGAGGCCAGGGCAGGGCTTTCCCGGAGCCCGGAAGTTGCCTCGGCATACACCGGCGCACCGAGCCGGCGGAGGAAATCTTCGATCGCCGGTTGAAGCGCTGTTGGCAGATGCCCCAGCAGGACGCACAGTGTTTCGGGCGATTCCGCAAAGCGTTGAAACAAGTCCGGCTCGACTCCGGGAACTTCCGGGGCGGATCGGGAGCGCTGGCGGATGCTGTCCAGGAACAGGACGGGCACGTCTTGAAAGACCGTCGCCACCGCCTCCTCAAAGCACACATTCAATTGTGCGGGGCTGCACCGATCCCAGGCGTCCAAGGCGCCGGCCACCGACCCGGTCCCGTCCAGGTCCCCGGCTTGCTTTGTGTAAGGACCGAATAGGCCCGCCTGTTCGATGGCTTGGGGTGCGCCGGAGCCACGGAAGCGTTTGGGGCGGTCGGCGGTGACCAGCAGAAGTGGGATTCCCTGATAATAGGCTTCAATGGTCGCGGGGAGAAGTTCAGCGACGGCAGTGCCTGAAGTGGTGACGACGGCGACCGGTTGTCCGCTGGCGAGTGAGCGACCGAGGGCGAAGAACGCGGCCGCACGTTCTTCCGGGAAACTCCAGATCCGGCCGCCGCGGGATTGGGCGAGCACGGCTACCAAGGCGGCATTGCGGGCTCCGGCGCAAAGGCAGAACTCGCGGATGCCCTGCCGGGCACATTCGGAAATCACAGCGGCGGCCAGCGCCATCACGGAGGATTCACTCATCCCGTCAGGCCCATTGATTGTTTGATCCACTGGCGCTTCAGCTCCAATTCCCGCCACTCCTTCTCCCAAACACTGCCTTCCACGATGCCGCAGCCACTTGGCAGAAACAGGTCCCGGCCGTCCCAAAACAATCCGCGGATGGCCACGACCGCATGAAAGCCGCCTCCCCAATTGACACCAAAGGGAGCGCCGAAAAAACGGGGAGTCGCCGATTGGGTCCGCCAGCGGTCCAACAATTCCCGGCTGTCGGCGGTGCTGGGCCAGACGCCAATCGCGGGCGTGGGGTGCAGCAATCGCAGCAGCGCCGTGATGTCGGTCTCGGAGGTCGCCACCGTGAAGCGGGTGATGAAATGCAACAGGCCGCCGATGTTTAAGACCTGTCGCGGACCCCGTTGCACGGGCCCCAGACCCGCGAGACGCTGTTCCAGGACGTCGGCGACGAACGCGTGCTCGCGGGCCTCCTTGGCGTCGGTTTCAAAGCCCGCTTGATCGGCCGGACGGGCGGTGCCCGCCAGGGCCATGGTTTGGAGTCGTCCGTGACACAGGCTGAAGAGACATTCCGGCGTGACCCCGGCGAAGCCACTGCCGGAATCGTCGTAGGCGTAGGACCAGCAGACCCCGGCTCCCGGATTCGCCAAAGCACGGGCCACCAGCGTCCGGGTGGTTCCGCTCCGGAGTCGCCCACGTTCGGTGGCCGACAGAACGACCTTGCGCAATCGCTCCGTCTGAATTGCCGCCATGGCTTCCGCAAACGCCGCCGCAAAAACCGGAGGCAACAACGGTTCCCAAGTGGTCTCCATCGATGGCCCGTCCAGTTCGATCAGATCCCCGCCGGTGCACTCCCAACTTTCACTGGGGACACGCCAGGGTTCGGGCTCGCTCAGTGGGAAATCATTGACGTAAAAGGCAATTCCTCCGGCCGGAGGGAGTGCAAAACGCCGAAACGGCCCGCGTCCGCAGATCCACAGGTTCTTGCGCACCCGCAACCGGACCACGCCTGTGGACGAGCCCTCGCGACGTGTCGTTGCGTTCACTGATGGAAGTTCGCAATCCATGGTCCGGGGCAAGCCGGCCCCGGTCGTACAGTGGCGACCCGACTCCGCCCCGACAAAAGGAATCGGTGTCGAATGGATTCCGGTGCGTGGACGGGAAACGAACCGGCTCGGCCGGAAGCAGTGCGAGGGGGGTGTTTTTTTGAGTGGAGGCACTCCGCCCGACGAAGGTCCGACGATAGAAAACCGGTTTACTTAAAGGGCGGTGAGATTACTGTTTTTAACAGAACAGGTTCTTGATCGTATGGTGAATGACAAAAATGAGCGGAGCGAGGCGCACGAATTGCTTCAGAATACGACGCTGTACCGGGAATTCCTCGCCGAGCGCGACGAGATTCTCCGGCACAAGTGGATCGAGTCCGAAAAGGCCGGCCAGGATATTGGGTTTGATGCGGCGTTGATGGACTGGATCACGCATCACCGCTCGGGTTGGCGCAATGCACGTCAACGCCGCGAGGACGAGTCGATGGCTGCCTAGGGTCGTGGGCCGTTCCTCGAGGGCCTGGAGTGGACCGATCCACGGGCCGTGCCCATTCGGCGGAGGGTGATCGCTCCCGGGGTGGCAGTCTTGCCGGGTCAACAAGTGTGGTGACTTCTCCGCATGAATCACTTGAGTTTCCCGAGGCGCGGTTATTGGGCAATGGTAAACGACGGAAGATCGGGGAACCGAGGGTGCCGAATCGTAACCGAATTGGTTTTTCGCCGTGGTTGCGCTCTGGTAAGGGTGGATGACGCCGGTGCCAGGCGGGGAGTCGGGTGGGTCTGGAAGCGTATGGGTGATGGTCGGGTCGGGTTCTCAAATGTTATGAAATGTTCCTCTCAAATTCGGTGGGCCGCGCGTCGTGGGTTCACACTCATCGAACTGTTGGTGGTGATCGCCATCATCGCCATCCTGGCCGGGATGCTTTTGCCCGCGTTGTCCAAAGCGAAGGCCAAGGGGAATTACGCCAAGTGCGTCAGTAATCTCAAGCAGATTGGCCTCGCGACGACCATGTACGCGGGCGACAATGGCGAGATCCTGCACAACCTGGGCGGCTCGGCACCGAACAATGGCCGCTGGGTGGCAACTCCCAATTCGACGGCAACCCTGAAGCCCGACGATTCCCTGGCCTACTGGGGCCTGGCGTATGCCCGTTACATCAACACGGCCGGCAGCAACTGGAATTGGCGCGGCGCCCAGACGGTTTTTCGGTGCCCGGCCGCGAAGCATGTCGATGAGTGGCGTGAGGATGGCAATGCGTTTTCCGCCGAGTATTGGTTGAACTCCTCCATCGGTCTGAATGGTTTCGCGGTGGAGTCGCCGACCGGCGGCGCCCGCAAGCTCAGCAGCTTCGTCAGCCCCGCGACCACGGTCTTTGCCCAGGATGCCGCCGAGCAGAAGATGGAGGGTCCGGCCGATTCGCTGGGTCTATTCCCCGGCCAGAAGGAATGTCTGACCCAGTGGAAATATGACCTGGCCGCCCTGTATCCGGGCATCAAGATGGAGAACGAATGGTGGCGACACAGCCAGCGCTGCGCCACCATCTGGATCACCGGCCACGTCTCCTCCATTCGCTACTCCCCGACGGGTTATGACTATCGCTGGTATACCGGCGAGGCCCCGCTGGCGTCGCCACCGTAAGCCGGCGGGCAGGCTCCTTCTCTTCGCCTGATTTTTCGGAAAGGGTTCCCCCCCGGGGAGGCGGTTGGACACTTTTCAACACCGAGAATTTTGGTGGGAGTCGCCGCGTGCCGTTACTCTCAACTATTGAAAGCACCGGCTGCACTGCCTGAGGCGACCGAGGGAGACGTCAATCTGTCGCCGGAGCGCGTTCGTTTCACTCGGGAACACCTGGCCGCTTCGACCCGCGAATTGCTTTCGGCAGATGCGCGGGTTTTCCTGCACCAATCCCTTTCCAGTCCGTGCCTCAACGCGTTGGCCAAGGCTCAGGGTGCGTGGATTGAGGATGTCGAGGGCCGGCGCTATCTGGATTTCCACGGCAACAATGTGCACCAGGTGGGCTACGGGCATCCGCGCGTGCTGGCGGCGATTCGGGAGCAGATGGATACCTTGAGTTTTTGTCCGCGCCGATTCACCTGCGATCCCGCCGTGGAGTTGGCCGAACGACTGGTCGAGTTGGCGCCCGGTGACCTCCAACGGGTGCTGTTTGCGCCGGGCGGCACTTCTGCCATCGGCATGGCACTCAAGCTGGCGCGCGTGGCCACCGGCCGATTTAAGTTTGTCTCGATGTGGGACTCCTTTCACGGCGCGTCGATGGATGCGCTTTCCGTGGGTGGCGAAGCGGTTTTTCGCCAGGGATTGGGCCCGTTGCTGCCGGGTTGCGAACATGTGCCCCCGCCGGAGCCGAGCCGCTGTCCGTTCCGTTGCGGAACAGTGTGCAATTCGAATTGTGCGGACTACGTCGAATACGTGCTGGAGAAGGAAGGCGATGTCGCCGCGGTGATCGGCGAAACGGTCCGTTGCACGCCCTTCGTGCCGCCGCCGGATTATTGGAAGCGGATCCGGGCGGCGTGCGACCGCCATGGGGCCTTGCTCATTCTGGACGAGATCCCGCTCGGCCTGGGGCGCACGGGTCGCATGTTTGCGTGTGAGCATTACGACGTGGTTCCCGATATGCTCGTGCTCGGGAAGGGGTTGGGTGGCGGCGTGTTTCCGTTGGCGGCTTTGTTGGCCCGCGAATCGCTGAATGTCGCGGCCCACACGGCTTTGGGCCACTACACCCACGAAAAAAACCCGGTCGCCTGCGCCGCGGGTCTGGCCACGCTCGACGTCCTGCGCGACGAAAAGTTGGTGGACCACGCCCGGGATCTCGGGACCTATGCCCTCGGCCGCCTCCGGGAAATGCAGACGCGGATGCCGATCATCAGTGAGATTCGCGGGTTGGGTCTGGTGCTGGGGGTGCAGTTGCGCCATCCCGACGGGCGTCCGGCGGCGGATATCGCCGACCGCACCCTGTATGCCGCCATGCGACGCGGGTTGAGTTTCAAAACCACGATGGGGAACATCCTGACCCTGACCCCGGCGTTGGTGTTGACCCGTGCGGAGTTGGATACTGCGCTGGAAATTTTAGAGTCAGCCCTCGTGGCAGCGCAGGGGGAACCGGCGGCGTAGCCCGTGTGGCCCGCCGCGAAATTGAAGGAATCTCAAGTGCTCTGTCATTGTTGCGATGAATAATCCTGTTGCTGCCTGTTTTACCGTGAATGGCCGGACCTACCGGCCGCCGGCCCGGCCCGTGGTCGTGATTTGTCTGGATGGCTCCGCGACGGAGTATTTCGACGCGGCCGGAGCGCGCGGCCGGATGCCCCACTGGCAACGATTGTCCGTCGCGGGTTATCGCGGGATGGCGCGTGCGGCCATGCCGACCTTCACGAATGTGAACAACAGTTCCATCGTCACCGGTGTTCCGCCGTCGGTGCATGGCATTGGTGGAAATTTCTTTTACGACACGGCCATGCAGCAGGAAGTGATGATGAATTCCGCCCGTTTCCTGCGTGCAGAGACACTTTTTCCCGCGGCGCAACGGGCGGGCCGCCGCGTTGCCGTGGTCACGGCCAAGGAGAAATTGCGGGATATCTTTTCGCACGGCCTGACCGGTCCCAACGGGGCGGGTGGCATCGCCTTTTCTTCGGAAAAAGCCCGCGAAGCCCGCGTCGAGACCCACGGGATCGGGGATGTCGAGGCGTTGGTCGGTCCGACCCCGGCCATCTATAGCGGGGAGGCCTCGCTGTATGTCCTGCGGGCCGGAGTGCGGCTGCTGGAGGCGGGGCGGGCGGATTTTCTCTATCTGAGCACCACGGATTTCATGCAGCATGCGTACGCCCCGGAGGCGGCCGAGGCGCTGGATTTCTATGCGGCCATTGACGTGGAGTTGGGACGCCTGCTGAGCCTGGATGCGGTGGTGGGAATCACCGCGGACCACGGGATGAATGCCAAGCAGCGGCCGGATGGTTCGCCCAATGTGATCTACCTCGAATCGGAACTGGTCGAGAAATATGGGCCTGGCTTCCGGGTCATTTTGCCGATCACAGATCCTTACGTTGTGCATCACGGCGCGTTGGGCAGTTTCGCCCAGGTGCATCTGCCCGTGGGCCATACGGAGGCTTTGGCGGAGGACGTCCGGACCTGGTTGTTGTCGCGCACGGGTATTACCGAAGTCTTGCCGCGTGTGCTGGCGGCGCAATTGATGGAATTGCCATTGGATCGCATGGGGGATTTGGTGGTCGCCTCGGGCCGCAATGTCGTCCTCGGCCGCACACCGGAGTATCATGACTTAAAGGCGTTGCACGGCGGTTTGCGATCGCACGGCGGACGCTATGAGGAAATGGTTCCCCTGGCGTTGAGTGAATCGCCCGCGCCCTGGGTCTGGGGGCGCTTGCGCGGGGATGTCCGCAACTTCGATGTCTTCGAATTGACGTGCAATGGCCCGGTGACGCCGGCAATCCAGGAATAGAAGCAGGAAATGATTTCAATGAAACTCGCGAGTTTGTTGGCCGGAAAACCAGTAACGGGGGCGACGACGATGGAGGTGCGATCGCCGTATGATGGCTCGTTGTCCGGCACGGTGGTGCTGGCCAATCGGACCGACACCGAGGCAGCCGTCGCGGCGGCCCGCGCCTTTCGTGAGACGCCCACGCGTTATCAGCGCGCGGAACTTCTCGAGAATACGCGGGCGGCCCTGGCGGCGCGAAAGGAAGAATTTGCCCGGCTGATCACCTCTGAAACTGGCCTGGCTTTGAGGGAGGCACGCTACGAAGTGGGGCGGACGGTGGATGTCCTTCGTTTTGCGGCCATGGAGGCGCTGCGCGATGACGGCCAGATTTTTTCCGGCGACACCTCGTCGCAGGGCAAGTCGCGCAAGATTTTCACTGTCCGGGAACCGCTGCGTTGTGCGGTGGCCATCACTCCGTTCAACCACCCCTTGAACCAAGTGGCGCACAAGTTGGGGCCGGCCATCGCCGCCGGGACCCCGATCATTCTGAAGCCATCCGAGAAGACGCCCCTGACCGCGCTTCGCCTGGCCGAGTTGTTGTACGCGGCCGGCTTGCCTGGGCCCATGCTCAGTGTGTTGCTGGGACCGACGGCGGAGGTCGCGGAGCTTCTGGTGCGTCATGCCGAGGTGGAAGTCGTGGCGTTCACCGGAAGCGTTCCGGTGGGCAAACGGATCGCCGCCATCGCCGGCTATAAAAAATTGATCCTGGAATTGGGTGGCAATGATCCGCTGATTGTTTTGGACGATGCGGACCTCGACCTTGCCGTGACGTTGGCGGCCGAGGGCAGTTTCCGAAACTCCGGCCAGCGTTGTACGGCGGTGAAACGCATTTTGGTGCAGGGGGGCATCGCGCCTGAATTCACCCGGCGCCTGGTGATCAAGGCCCGCGAATATGTCTGTGGCGATCCCATGGCCGAGACGACGGTGGTTGGCACGGTCATCGACGAGGCGTCGGCCAAATATCTGGAAACCGTCGTGAACGAGGCCGTGGCTGCGGGAGCCCGGGTATTACACGGTGGGCCACGGCGGGGCGCCCTGCTGCCGCCCACGGTTATCGACGCGGTACCGCGCGATTGCCGCATGGTGGTCGCGGAAAGTTTCGGGCCACTGGCACCACTTTTGGTCGTGAAGGATCTTGAGGATGCCCTGTCCCTCGCCAATTCAACCACCTACGGCCTGAGTTCCGGCGTGGTGACGACCAATCTGAATCACGCCATGAAGGCCGTGCGAACGTTGCGATGCGGTTCGGTCAACATCAACGAAGTGCCCGGCTATCGGGTCGAGAACAGCCCCTTTGGTGGATTGGGTGACAGTGGATTGGGGATCAAGGAGGGCGTCATTGAGGCCATCAAAGGGTACAGTCATGTGAAGACCTTCAGTCTGCCCTGGTGACGGGGCGGCTTCGGAAGGTTCCTCAATACCTTCAGGTGAGTGGTGATGCTTTGGTTGCAAAAGAGGTTTATGAATATTGTATATTGCTCTGTGCTGGTTGTTTTCTCATTATTGGCAGAGGCATCCCCGTTTCAAAATCTGGATTTTCAATCACCCCATGTCGGTAAATTGTTGTCTTCTGATGGTTCGGTGCGGGATATTATTCCCGGCTGGCAACTGCAATTGGGAGGCCAATATACCAAATCGATGTTCTATAACGACGTCTGCATTTCCTGCCCAAGTGCCCAATTGTTAGGCCCCAAGGTTCCGAGGATTGGCGGCACATTCACATTCACCATGGGATCAGGTGTCTTGTTGGATGGCTACGACAGGAACATGGGCGCAGCCAGCATCTATCAAGTCGGTCAGGTACCCGAATCTGCAAAATCTATTCACTTCAATGCCATTGTCTCCCGGGGGATTGAGAATCTTCATGTTTCATTGGATGGTCGGCTCCTGGAATTGCTTAGATTTCCAAATGGCGATTCTGGCGGACTTCCTGGGTATGAAGCGGATGTATCCATTTGGGCAGGAATGACAGCCGAACTCCGATTCACTTTTGGACCTGGCACCTACCCACATGGAGTTGGGGGTCCCTTGGCCGCCATCCAATTTTCATCGATCCCAGTGTCCGCCATTCCCGAGCCATCGACTTGGGCATTGCTGATCATGGGTCTCGGTGCGCTGGCGTGGAGTCACTGCCGCTGCGGCCTGAACCGGGTCTGAAATCGTTCCGAGTTTGGGCGCTTATCGTCGAAGTGAGAACACAAAAGGATGGGTTTTTTCGGCGGATGTGGGACGTTAGCGAATTCATCAACGTCCTCGACCCGCGCTGTCTCCAACAAAGTCGTGGACTCGAAGCGGTCTGCGAATGCCGACGTCGCCCGCCGCGCTGAGGCCCTCCCGCTCCCCACCCTGGGCGGGGGCTGAAATATTATTGTCCCCCACCCGAACTTCGTCGACCGGAAATTCCTGGTTGACAGCCGGCGATCTTTCCGGTGGCTTGTATCCTCTATGAAACGCCTCCTGACGTCGGTCCTGCTTTTTGCGGGTGCCCTTCAACTCAACGCCGAGCCGATTCCGGCCGATGCCCGTGTCGGCGGTTTTGCCATCGGTTGCCAGGCCTACAGTTTCAATCGTTTCTCCACGTTCGAAGCCATTGAGAAAACCGAGCAGACGGGTGGCAGGATCATTGAATTTTATCCGGGCCAGCGACTCTCGAAGGAAGATGCCACCAAATGGGACCACAACGCGTCGGATGAAGTCATTGCGCAGGTGAAGGAAAAGCTGGCGAAACACGGCATCCGGGCGGTGAACTATGGCGTGGTCGGCATTCCCAAGGACGAGGCGGAGGCGCGCAAGATTTTTGTTTTCGCCAAGAAAATGGGCTTTTACGGCGTGACGACGGAGTCCACCGACGCCATCGACACGATTGAAAAGCTGGTGAAGGAGTTCGATCTCCGCGTGGGATTTCATGAACACGCGCGGCAGCCGGGCAAGCCCGAATACAAGATTTGGGATCCCAAGTGGTTGAGTGAATTTCTCAAGAATCGCGATCCGCGCATCGGTGCCTGTGCGGATATTGGGCACTGGCAAACCTCGGGACTGACGGCGATGGAAGGCCTGCAGGCTTTGGCGGGCCGGCTTCAGAGTCTGCACATGAAGGATCGCATGGCGCTGGGGCCCAACCAGCACGACTGCATCTTTGGCACGGGCAAGTCGGACATTGGCGCGGTCCTGGCGGAATTGCGCCGGCAGAAGTTCGAAGGGAACATCGCGATCGAATACGAATACAATTGGGATCACTCCGTGCCGGATATCGCCCAATGCATTGGATTTGTGCGGGGCTGGGCACAGGCCCACTGAACCTGGAAACCGAAGTTGGATCCACAGATTGCCGCAGATTGCCGCAGATTATTTGGGAAATTCCCGCTGACTCATATTACCCACTGGATGAGGTTCCGGAGTGTTCGCCTCAAGTTCCTAACCCGTTGGTTATCTGCTTGAATCCGTGTGAATCTGCGGTTCCTCAACGCGGGTTTTTGAGGAGATGGGTGGTGGCCATCGTTGGGCAATACCCCGGACGCTGGTGTCCGCCCTGGCGAGGGGAGGATGGAGGAATGCTTCGGAAGAGCTGTAAGCCGGATTCTGTCTTCGCCGGTTACCCGGCGGAGAGAACCATTTATCTACGCGACCGATACCCGGAACCCGGCCGGCTTGCGCCGATCCGCGACGAGCCGTCGCTCGAGTTCCCTATTTGGCCTTGCTCCCGGGGAGGTTTTCCGTGCCCGGTCGCTTAACGCTTCCGGCGGTGGGCTTTTACCCCGCCTTTTCACCCTTACCGGGCTTTCGCCCGGCGGTTTGTTTTCTGTGGCACTGTCTGTCCGGCAGGTTTTCACCTGGCCGTCCCGCGTGTATCTGCATCCGCTTGCGCCGATCCAGTTACGCGGCCCCGCGCTCTATGGAGTCCGGACTTTCCTCAGCGAACCGGCGTCTTGCGACACCGGCCCACCGCGATCCTCCGCTCTTCCGAAGCACGTTCACCCTAGAGTGGGAAACCGCAGGTCAACAACTATGTTCCGGGCCAAGTTGAGCCGGGTGTCCGACAACATTCTTCTGATGAACGGCAGGTTCACGCGGAGACGCGGAGAGGGGAATGATGATTTCTGGAGGCGCCTCTGAGCGAACGAATCACCTGTCCCTTGGCGCGGCGGATGGCACGGACAAAAAAACATCCGCGTTATCCGCGCCATCCGCGGTTCAACATCTGTATTTTTCCGTCCAATCCGCCGGCAACCGGGTGGGCTTGCCCTGCGGCATTTGGACCAGCACCACCGATTGACGGCAGTGCACGAGCACGGTTTCCTCGTTTTTCCGCCGCATCTCGAAACGGCACCAAAAGCGCACGCGCTCGATGCTTTCCAGTTGGCCGAGGATGACCAGTTCATCGCCCAGGCGCGCGGGTCGGAAATAGTCGATTTCGGTGCGAACAAGCGCCGGGAACAATTGCTTCGCGGCAATTTCGCGCAGGCGGATTCCCAGGAGCGCGGTGAGC
>JAYTHD010000348.1:0-3688 GCA_043732975.1 Verrucomicrobiota bacterium | reverse complement strand
GCGCGCTGCGGCAATCGCCCGGTAACTCAGCGTGATCCGCTGGGGCGGTGGTTTCGGGCCGATGACCGGCAGGAAAACCTCGGGCGATTCCGTGATGTCCGGTGTCGCGCCGGGAAACAATGAGGCCACATGACCGTCCTCGCCCATGCCCAGAAAGAGCAGATCGAACTGCGGAATTGCCGCGGTGCCGCTGTTCGTGGCGGCGCGCAAGACGACCTCCGCCGCCCGGGCCGCCTCGTCGGGGGCCGCCTCGCCGCGGAGTCGATGAACCCGCGAGGCCTCAATCCCCAGCGGCACGAGGAAACTTTCCCGGGCGAGTCGGTAATTGCTCTCCGCATGGTCCGGCGGAACACACCGTTCGTCGCCCCAAAAAAAATCCAGGCGATCCACACCGGCCGGATTCGGCTGGAGCAAACGGGCGGTGGTTTCGAGGAAATTCCGGAAGACCCGTCCGCCGCCCAGACCCACGGAGTAAGCGCTTCGGTCTGCCGGGCGGGAGCGGATCCACGACACCCATTGCCCGGCAGCGGTCGAGACCAACGCCACCGTGCTCTCACATTCAATAAGGTCCAAGGCCATCGCGCGGGATTCTGGAGGCAAGTCCTCACCCAGCGCAATACCTGCCGCCGTCCGAAAACAGATTCGGGCGGTCTACTCCGACGTCTCGGGCAGGACCAGGCGATAACCCACGCCGTGGACCGTCTTGAGAAACCGCGGGTGGGCGGGATCGGGCTCGATCTTGGCCCGCAATGCCGCGACGTGAACGTCCACGGTCCGCGTGGTCGGGAAGGCGTTGACACCCCACACGAGGTCGAGGAATTGCTCGCGCGAAACGGGTTCGCCCAGATGTTCCGCCAGCAGGCGAAGGAGATTGTAATCCCGCGCCGAAAGCGACAGCTCCCGGCGGCCCGATCGCGCCTCCAGTCGAATCAGGTCAATCTCGACGGACCCGAGGCGCAGGATCCGCGGCGCCGTGGCCGTGCGCTGGGCCGCCCGCCGCAGGAGGGCGCGCACTCGCGCGAGCAGTTCGTCACGGGTAAATGGCTTTACCAAATAGTCGTCGGCGCCGGCATCGAGTCCCGCGACGCGGTCCGAGGTGAGGCCTTTGGCGGTGAGCATCAGCACGGGGACCTCCACGCCGGATTCGCGCAACGCGGTTACGACCGCAAAGCCGTCGAGCTTCGGCATCATGACGTCGAGGAGGATGAGATCCGGCTTCTGTTTCCGGGCCTGCGCCAGCCCGTGCTCGCCGTGGTCCGCCGTCAGGACCCGATAGCCCTCTGCCATCAGCAGGTCTGCCAGCACGGTGCGCATGGCGAGTTCATCCTCAACGACGAGTATGCGGGACATGGGTGCGGGGGAAGTTATGAGTTATGAGTTGCGGCGGTGGAGCGAGCGGGGGAAGCATTTGGGCTGATTGAGTCATAAGGGATGTTTATTTCAAAGCGGGCGCCTTTCCCAGCGGGACTCACCTCGCACCGGACGTGTCCGCCGTGGGCGGCCACCGTGAGACGGACCAGTGCGAGGCCAAGCCCGATCCCCTGGGTTTCCCGACGCAATTCCGAGCCGCGACGATAGAAGGGTTCAAAGATGCGTTCGCGATCCTCCGAGGGAACACCCGGGCCGGCATCGATCACGGAAAGCAGAATCTCATTTTTGGTCGTCCGATTCGGTCCCGACGTGGCAGGTGCAACGGCGAGTTGGACCACGATTCTTCCATCTGCTGCGGAGTGTTTCAGGGCGTTGTCGAGCAGGTTGGTCAACGCCTGTTGCCAGGCGAGGCTGTCGCCGGTGATTTCGAGTGGGACGCCTTCCGAGGGGACCTCCGGGAGCACCTCGAGGTCGATGCGAACGTGCTGCTCTTCCGCGAGGGGTTGGAATCGCGCCACGGTATCGATCACCAAATTCCGGAAGTCGAAGGGCTCGCGGACGTATTCCCAGCGCCCCTGATTCATCCGCCCGACGGCGAGGACATTCTGGATCAATTGCGCGAGGCGCCGACATTCCTGAGAAATGAGCCGGAGATAATTTTCGCGGCGCACCGGTTCCACCTCGGTGCCGCGGCGCAACGATTCGACCATCAGTCCGACACTGGCCACGGGTGCGCGCAGTTCGTGGGAGACACTGGCTACAAAATTCGCCTGCTGTTCCGCCAGCTTCTCCTGGGCCAAATAAGCGCGGCGCATCTGCCAGAATCCCAGTCCGGAAATGCCGACGGCTGCGAGGATCAATCCTGCGACCATCGACGCGCGACGACGATAGCCGGCGAAGAGGAGCGAGGTGTCGGCGATTTCTGCTCCGGCGCGACCGGCCAGATGAAAGTCCTGAATCGTCACGTCAAAGGCGGCCAACGCCGATGGATCCCTTGAGGCGACACTGGCGGATTTCCATTCCGATTGCATCGTGTCGAACTCCTCGCCTCCGAGGGAAACCCGCAGTCGCGCGTAGTTTGGTAATTGGGACTGGAGCCTTCCCGCCGCCTCCAGAATCCCGCGAGTCACTGCGGCGCGGGGCAGGAACACAAGGTGCCGGGATTCGTTTATGTCCGTGGATGCGCGGACGGAAGGGGTGAGGGTGGGTGAGTTGGTCGGAAAAGTCGGCCCGACCGAAACGCCGTCCGGAGAACTCACCGCCGGATACCAGTGCTCGCCGTCCGCAGTCAGCCATTGCGACGGGCGTTCTTCGAGAGGAGTGCGGATCGATTTCTGGAACCGTGCCAATAATCCAAGCTCCCGCTGGCGCTGGTCGACGCTCCGGATCAATCGGTCGATGGTGGGCGCCTGTTCGGAATCCGCAGTTTGTCGCTTCCGGAGGGCCTCGCGCAATTCCGGCCAGGTGCCCGGAAGTTCGCGTTCGAGATAGTGGCCGAGTGCGTGCAGACTCGACCTCAAGGTCATGTTTGCGGGGTCGCCGAACAAGCGCCACGCCGCGGCTTCCGCGACGCTCAATCCGCTCGGCAGTTGGCCGACCTGATCCAGCAACGGTTCCAATACCGCCTCAATCGTCGACTGCTCGAGCGACAGAGTTCGGGAGGCCTCATAACTCAGTGCCGGCCTCGCGGCCGTTGGCAGGCTGGAACTGGATGCGACGACCTCGGATTCCTCCGGGGGCTGAGCCGTGGCGCGGCGATACGCGGCACGACCCTCGGAATCGAAACCGAGCCACCACGCGGGGGGCGTCGGTACGTCAGGTTGGACCACGAAATCCAAGGGTTCGCCCAGGGGGTTGATGCGCCAGCGAATCAGGAGATGAGCGGCGGCGGGGGAATTCGATGCGCCTGCCGGAGGAGTTTGGGCGAACTCCGCTCCGATCCAACTGGCCACCGCTTCGGCGAACCGGTTGGATAATCCGGCGAGTTCCCGTTGGGCATTGGCCTGCACCTCTGCCTGGTCCCGTCGCAGCGACTCCAGTCCCACGAGCGCGAGACCGACGACGGGCACCAGAGCGAGCACGCCGCTCCGCCACAGGGAATGGTTGGGCGTGGCGCGCTTCATCCTGCCTGCGAGGTTTTAGGCTGCGGTCGTCCGCTGCCGCCTGGCTCCAGAACGAGAGTTGCCAGCCAGCATTTGGGTCGCATTCCCGCGCACCCGCCGTGGCAAAGCGGTAGAGGACTCTCACCCTTCCCCGAAAATGCGGCTGATAAGCATAGGAGTTTGGTCGGTTGAATAGGCGCTAGGTGGGTTTTCGA
>JAYTHD010000347.1:0-7214 GCA_043732975.1 Verrucomicrobiota bacterium | reverse complement strand
GCTACAGTCGCACCTTTCTTCATAATTTTGAAGTGTACCAATACAGCGGGACGATGGACTATACCCGGAGCGGGACGAACGTGAATGCCACGGTGAATCTATCCCGCGTCGGCAGCACCGGCACGCTGGCGGGTCCTTGGGCGCTGCACGTGGAGGGGGCCGACTCCCTGACGCAGGACGGAGGGGCTTGGGTTGCCGGAAAACCCAACCTTAAATTCAATCCGACCATCACCAACGATAACTCGACCTCCAACGACCTGACCCGCGGTGGATTGCGCAACAATTACTTCGGGAATGTGCTGTATGATAACGGGTCTCCCATCGACGACACCCCGACCGATTTCGCACTTTGGGAAATCCACTTGTTTGATCCCAATGACGCCGACGGGGATCACATCCCCGACCTGACCGATCCGGACTTCACAGGCCAGGTGACTCCACCGTCGGCACCCCAGATTTCCGTCACCTATGAGGCCAGCGCGCCACGACTGCACCTGACCGGAACTCCCGGAGTGAACTATGTTGTCGAACAAAAAGACTCACTCGCCGCACCCGCTTGGATTTCGTCATCCACCAACCAACCCGCCGCCAACGGTCTGGTGGACGTGCCCTTGTCCACGAAGGGGGCCGGAGGTGCTCGTTTCTGGCGCGCCCGAGCACTATAGAGGCGCCACCGTCACGGCGATACCACCCGGAAAAAACGGTGGGAAACGACCGCAGGGACGCCCTCAACGTAGGTCACCACCGAATCGATGGGATCCGGCGTCGCCAGGGTCGTCCATTCCTGGAAGTCGTTGGAACCTTGGAGACGGTGGGAAACGCAACTGTCGACCTGGAATTGTAATTGTAATTCACCGGATGCCAGCCGTCGGATCCAGAGTTGGACCGGTTCGAGGTTGTCCGAAACACCCACGCGGGCGATCGTCATGTCGATCCCGGTACCGCCGCTCAATACCCGATTACCAAAGGTGGCGAGCCCCATACTTGTGCCGGTGACCACTACGCTCCCTCCCGCGTCCGCTGCGACACCATAGCCAATGTCATCCAGGGCACCTCCAGCCTGCCGGGCCCACCCAAAATTCCCGTCCGTATCCACTTTGGCCAGAAACAGCTGGGCCGTTGGGCCGTTGGTGAGCGTCACGGCGCCGAACTGGGCGGGCCCGTAAAAGGATCCGGTCAGATATGCATTCCCGGCTCCATCCGTCGCCACGCCACCGGCACTGAGGGCGTTACTAGTCTCCGTGTTGCGTGCCCACAGCACCATTCCGTTGGGATCATACTTGGCCAGAAACAGATCAAAGAAACCGGAGGTAAACAGACTGTTGGTTCCAAAATCTGCGATCAGATCAAAATAGCCGGTAACCAGACAATTGCCGTGGGAGTCCACACTCAGCGCCGTCGCCTCGGTCTTGCCGGCCGCACCGGCCTGATTCACCCAGAGCAGTTGTCCGGTGCCGTCAAACCTCGCCACAAAGATGTCCACTTCTCCGATACTGGTGAGAAAATCATCCGCGAAGAAGGCATCCCCAGTGAAATAGCCCGCGACGTAGCACCCACCCTGATCATCAACGCCGATGCCGGTCCCAAGGTCATCGGCTTCGCCGCCCAGTTGCCGTGCCCAGCTCAGTTCCCCATTGGGTTCATATTTCGCCACGAAGACATCGATGAATTCATTGTTTGGGAAAGTGGCCGACCCAAACTGCGCCTGATATTGAAACCCTCCCGTGAGGTAAATATTCCCCTGAGCATCGACAGAAATCGCACGACCGAAGGCGCCAACGCTGGCGCCCGTGTTGGTCGCCCACTGCAAGACGCCATCGGTGTCGTACTTCGCCAGGAACATATCATAGGAGCCGGTGGTCTTCAGTGTCCGCGAACCAAATTCTGAGGAACCGCTGAAGTACCCAGTGACATAGCAGGCCCCCGCGGCATCTATGGCAATCCCATAGCCGGCATCGGCGTTGGTGCCACCGGCTGACCGGGCCCAGAGCAGCTGCCCGTCGAAACTATATTTTGCAATGAACACATCCGACAGGCCACGACTTTGCAGGTTGGTTCCGCCCAGAGTAACAATTCCTTCAAAGGAACCCGTCACGTAACTGTTCCCGCTGGCATCCATCGCGACGGAATATCCGGCCGCAATACGAGTGGTCCCGCCCAAAATCGCCCAACAAAAGTCCGCCGCGGCCGCCGTCTGCTGGGGATCGTAGATGAGTGTCAGGGTGACCGCCGTGGTGTTCCGGCGCGGGCTGCCGTCGCCGGCCACGATTGAAATCACATTCTCGCCCAGGCCCAATTGGATTGATCGACTCCAGCGGGCAATGCCGCCACCCGCCACAGTCCCGCCCGTGGTGGCCAGCCCGTTGACAGTGACCGAAGAGATGCCGTGGTCACCCAAATCAAAATCCGTCGCGGTACCTGAAAGCACAATCGTATTTCCCAGGACCCTCTGTCCGTTCTTATGGCTGGTGACGATCAATTCCGGCGGGGTCAAATCCTCCGGTTCATAGATGACGGTCAAAGACTCTGCCGCGGCATTTCGGTGGGGACTGTTGTCATGGGCAACTACGGACAAAATATTGGGACCCGGTTTCAGCTGGATACTCTGGGACCATGGAGCGGTGGCTGCCCCCGCCGCAGTTCCACCCTGGGCGGGTGCGCCGTTCACCGTCACGTCCGCAATTCCATTGGCCCCGGTGCCCGCGTCCGAGGCGGTGCCGGTCAGCAGGAGGGTCGGCACCGACACGATTTGTCCCTTCCGATGGCTGGTAATCACCAACTCCGGCGGCGTCGTGTCCTCGGGGTCATAGGTAATCGTCGCGGTCACCGCCGTAGCGTTCAGTTGACCGTCCCGGGCCACCACGGAAATCACGTTGGCTCCGAGGTTCAGCTCCACCAATCGCGACCAAAGCGCCGCGGCACCAACCGTCGCCGTGTCCCCCTTGGCTCGAATGCCGTTTACCGTTACCGAGACAATGCCGCTGCTGCCGTGGTCGATATCCGAGGCGGTGCCCGAGAGGGTGATGGAATGGGTGGTCACCGTTTGCCCATTCCGGTGGCTCGTGATCAGTAGCGATGGAGGATCCACATCCACGGGTTCGTAGATGGCGCTGAGGGTCTGGGCGGTGGTGTTCTGACCCGGACTGCCATCCGTCGCGACGATGGAAATGACGTTCGCTCCCCGGACCAGCGCAACCGTTCGGCTCCACGTGGCGGCATTGGCTCCGCTCGCCACTCCGCCGGTCGCCGCGACACCATTGACCATCACCGCCGTGACCCCGCTGCCGCCGTGGCCGGAGTCGGTGACGGCCCCGGAAACAAGGATGGAAGGGGTGCCGACCGTGATATTGTTCCTGGGCTGATCGACCGTGAGCGCCGGACCCTCCCGATCGCCCAACTGGTAGGTCACGTTCAGAGTCACATTGGTCTCCTGAGGGAAGGGACTGCCGTCAAGAGCGCTGACGTAGATTGAATTTCGCCCGGGATTCAAGGCAAAGGTACGACTCCAGTTGGCAACCCCCGAGCCCGCAGCGGTATCGTTGTCCGCCCGGACAAAATTCACCCGCACACCGGTGATCCCGTTATTCCCCCGCCCCGCATCGCTGGCCGTTCCGCGGAGCACGATGAAATTCTCAAAAACGACCTGTCCGTCCGTGTGGCTGATGATTTGCAACGCGGGCGGCAAACTGTCGGACGGTTGAAAGTTCAAGGTGAACTGCTGGTCCGTCTCATTGGGAAAAGGCGCGTTGTCCTTAGCAAAAATGGAAATGAAGTTCCGTCCCGGAGTCAAGTCGACCGTCCGACTCCAAACCACCTGGCCACCGCCTGCTGCGGTCGCACCGTCGATCCGGCCCTGGAGATAGACTTCAGAAATGCCACTGTTCCCGCGGCCGGCATCGCTGGCGGTCCCCGAAATGGTCACTCGGGAGGTGGTCACCGTCTGGCCGTCCGTGTGGCTGGTGACGGCCAGATTCGGCCCCAGCGCGTCCGCGGGTTGATAATTGAGGATCAGGCTCTGGATGATCTCGTTGGGAAATTGGTTTTGATCGTACGCGTAGACGGTCAGGTAATTCTTCCCGGGTGACAAAATGAGGCTCTTGGACCAGTTCACCACCTGGGCTCCGGTTCCGCTGATGTTCGGCAAAGTACCCTGAAGATAAATTGAGGAAATCCCATGATCCCCCCGGCCGGCATCGGTGGCAGTCCCGGCCAGCACAATCGTGCTGTTAAACACGGTCTGACCGTTGGTGTGGCTGGTGATGTTCAGAATCGGCGCCAGAATGTCGCCGGGCTGAAAATTGATAACGAGGGTCACCAAAGCTTCATTGGCGACGTCGCTCTGATCATAGACATAGATATAAATATAATTGGCTCCCGGCCGTAAATCGACGCTGCGGCTCCAAGCGACGGCGTCGCCTCCCGAGGCTTTCACGTTCGGCAGCGTTCCCTGAATATAGACCGATCCGACGCCATTATTGCCACGCCCGGCATCCGTCGCCGTTCCGGAAACAACAATCGTGCTGGTGGTAACGATCTGGCCGCTCGTATGGCTGGTCACCTGCAGGAGGGGCGGCAGGACATCGAGCGGTTGGAAATTAATGGTCAGGGTCACCTGTTTTTCGTTCCGGACATCGCTGTCATCCGACGCGGCGAGATAGAGGTAATTGGCTCCCCGATTCAAGGTGACTTCGCGACTCCAATTCACCGTGCCGGCTCCGGCGGTCTGGCTGCCGGGCACCGTCCCTTGCACGTAGACCGATGAAATCCCATTGTTACCCAAGCCGGCATCGCTCGCCGTCCCCGAGAGGACGATGGTCTTGGTGTTGACGATGGCCCCGTTGGCGTGGCTGGTGACGGTCAGATTGGGTGGCAGGGAATCGACGGGCTGGAAATTGATCGTGAGCGAGACGGTGGTGTAGTTCCGGGACGTGCTGTCGTCGTAGGCGTAGAGGTTGAGGTTGTTCGCACCCGGGTTGAGCGTGAGGCTCTGGCTCCAATTCACCGTGGCATCGCCGGCGGCGATGGCGCCCTGGATCGTCCCCCGCGCGTTCACGGAGGAAATTCCGTGGCCACCATGCCCGGCGTCGGTGGCGGTGCCCGTCAGCACAATGCTCTTGGTCGTCACGATCTGGCCATTGAAATGACTGGTGACCGTCAGGGCCGGTCCCGTGAAATCATTGTCGGCGGCCCGCAGCACAGGGACAATCAAGGCCAGCCACAGAAGGAACATCTGAAAAAACGGCCTCGCGATGGCGGCGGCGGGAGCAGCATCGGTCCGCCCGAAGCTTTTCGACATCCCGACGTGACCGAATATTGGCGGCGCCGAAAGGTACATGTCTACACGTTGGGCTCGGCCGAGTGGACTGTCAAAGTGCAATGCCCGTTCACCAGAACCCGGCGGCCGCTCGCCGCGTCTCCGGTTGCCCGTCAGCGCAAGGATTTGGAGGACAGTCCTTGCCCTGATCGCGTCTTCGCTGGAACGTGGGGTGATGGATTTGTCACGACGCTCCTTGCTGTTGGGTGGTGCGGCCGCTGGCCTGGTTGGCTGGGCGGGGCTCACCGGTTGTCGCACCCATGAGCCCCCGCACATCCACGCCGAGAAATATGAAGGCCGCACGATCAAGGTCGCCTGTGTGGGCGACAGCATCACGTACGGTGCGGGTGTTGAGAACCGGGAAACCAACAGTTACCCGGCGCGGTTGGCCGACTACCTGGGAGCCTCCTATGAGGTTCGCAACTTTGGTCGCAGCGGCGCCACGCTGCAGAAGGCCGGCGACCTGCCCTACTGGACCACGGAGTAATTCGCCGCCGCCGGTGCGTTTCAACCGGACGTTGTCATCCTGAAACTGGGGACCAACGATACGAAGCCCCAGAACTGGCGCGATGAGGGCACTTTCACGAAGGATTTCCGGGCGATGTTGGACCATTTTCGCGGTCTAAAATCGCACCCGCAGCTCTGGGTATGCACCCCGGTGCCGGTGGTCCACGACAATTGGGGCATCAACAATCAAACGTTGGAAGCCGGGGTCATTCCCGCTTTGATGGATGAGTGCGGCCGCCGCAAGGTTCCGGTGATTGATCTGAACGATGCGCTGACGGGCCGGCCGGAGCTTTTCCCCGATGGCGTCCATCCCAACGCTGCCGGCGCCGATCTGATGGCGCGCACCGTGGTGGAGGCGATTTCCCTCCGGGGACAGAACCGACCGGCTCAACGTGAGATCATTTATCCAGGCGAAAGCCGCTAGGGACGCCGTGAGGGAACCTATGGTGTTGAATCAACTGGAAACTGTCGAGGATCCTTCCGCCGGTTTCCCAAAAAGCGCACGGCGTGGTGACGGGACGGCCGGTGGGGGGATGCCGACGGATCCGCGGCTGATTTTTACGGCCTTGGTCGCCGGGTTGCTTCGAGGAGGACTCGTCCCTTGAACGTGACGCTGGCCAAGGCGGATCGACGCGCCGCCTCCGGGGCGCTGCTCAGCGCCCTGCCCGCCGCCGAGCGGGCGCGACAAGCCCGGGCGCTCTGCGCCATGATTCTCGAAACGCCCGCGTGGGCAGTCTCCCGGCGGCCTCTGCTCTTTGTGCCGTTGCCGGATGAAATCGATATCCGTCCCCTGATTGTTGCCGGTCTCGCCGCGGGGAAACGCGTCTGCCTGCCGGCGTTCGATGCCGAGCGGGGCGTTTACCTCGTCCGGGAAATCTGCGACCTGTCGGCGGACGTGTCGCCGGGTCGCTTCCGGATTCCGGAACCGGGCCCCCATTGCCGCGTCATTCCCACCAGCGAACTGGACTTGCTGCTGGTTCCGGGGCTAGCTTTCGACCTTGCGGGCGGACGTCTGGGCCGGGGAAAGGGCTTCTACGATCGTCTGTTGGCACCGGTTTCCTGGGCCGTTTGGGGTGTGGGATTCCTGGAACAAATCGGTCCGCCAGTACCCATGGAACCGCATGATCGACGGCTCGCAGGCGTGATCACGGCGGACGGGTGGTTGGCGCGGCCGAGTTGAATCATGGCTGTATCGATCCTTTATATCTCTGTCGCCGCAACGGCCTTTGTCGGCCTCGGCGTCGGCGTGGGCTACGCACTCTTTCAGGCCAAGAGCCGTGCCCTGCGGGCGGAGTTGCGGTTGCGGGAGGCTGAATTGACTGAGCGACTCCGCCAGGAAACGGCCCGCGACCAGGCCAGCCACCGGGCGGCCCTGGAAGCCACCGCAGCGCGC
>JAYTHD010000346.1:0-9732 GCA_043732975.1 Verrucomicrobiota bacterium | reverse complement strand
ATTCCGCCGGCTTCCAATACCGCGCGATACTGGATCACAATCACCCGGCCGAAGGTCGCGAGACCGTTGAGATGCGTCACCCCATCCCGGGCCAACCCGGCGGGATTGTCCGGCAGAAGGCGTGCGTAGGCCGAGTCTCCCGGCACCGTACCAAACGCCAACCGGGCCACGTCCCGATCGCCGTCCAGAATCTGTCCCGGCGCGGCGGTCAAGGTCGCGTGGTAAGCTCCGTCGCCCAATGGTTGTAGCACCGCCGACTCGACCTCAAACACGAGCGGTTCCAGTCGCAGGTCGGTCAGCGACGGCGAATCGCTGTGCAAGGTCAGATCCAGCCGATTCAGCTCGGCGCCCGTGGTGAGGTGCACCGGCACCGTTCCGTCGTCGCCGGCGCGGACCCGGGTTCGTCCCAGACCCAGGCGGAAATCAATAAAGGCACCGCGAACAATGGCGGTAAATACCCGCGACGCACTCAATGGCGGAATCCCCGAATCGCGCACCACGACTTCGATCCGGTTCGTGCTTGGACTTTGCGCCCGGGTGGGACTCCATGTTAAGACGCCGGAAACGGGATCGATCACAGCCCCAGCGGGAGCCCCGGTGCCCAAGGCGTAGACCAAACGTTGCGCCGGCAAGTCTTCGTCCGTCGCCGTGGCCTGCACCTTCAACATTTGTCCTGCCTTGATCGAAATATCGGGAATCGGTGCCAAAACCGGCGCCTGATTCACCTCCCGGACGTAGATCGTAAAAGTTCGGGACGACACCTTGGGCGGTGCGCCGTTGTCACGCACAAAAAGGGTGACGGAATTGGTGCTCGGCCCGTTCCCCTCGCCCGTTGTCCAGCGGAGTTGACCCGTATTCGGATCGATCACCAACCCATTCGGCGCGCCCAGCCCCAGGCTCCAGGTCAGGGCTTGCGTTGGCACGTCAATGTCCGTGGCGGAAGCGTCCAACGAAAACTCCGCACCTTCGTCAATAGTCTGATTGGCGATCAGAGCGATCGCGGGAGTCGTGTTTTCCAAGGACGATGCCGTCACGGCATCGGGAGTGGCGGGAGGCAATTCCCGATTCCCCGAAAGAACACTCGCCACACTATAAAAGGCATAGCGATGGCCGCGTTGACCAGGATATAAGGCTCCCGTCAAGGCGGTATCGCGCAGCCACACCTCGAAAGGCCCGCTGTCGGTCGAAACGAAAATATCGAAACGCACCGGACCGCCGCCTTCATCGATTCCATCCCAGTGCACCGGGAATTGATCGACCACCTGGGGTGGCAGGACCGCCACTGCGCTCGTCGGTGCGATGGTATCCGCCGGGCTGGTCGGTTCATAACGGAGGGTATAGGGGCCGGATGGATTGTAATCGGCAAAATGCAGATTATTCTCCCGAATCGGCTGGCGACCCAATCCGATAAACGTACGATCGGATTGCCAAGAGTTATCCACCGGCAAATCGGAACCGTCCGCCCGGCGCACACCCACGAGTCGGAACTGCCGCCGTCCCGTCGCTCCCTGTGGATCAGAGACCCGAACATAGGTCCAACCGGTGCCCAGCGGGAGCGAAAGCGTGAGTTGCACGGATCGCTGGCTGGTGGAGACCACACCGCTGACGTCCGCCCGCCGCACCACCGTCACGGGTTCGACCACACCGGAACTCAGGTGAACGCTGTCCGGCAGATCGTCGGGATCCGCCTTGGGATCCTCGTTGACCAGAAAGTCGGGCAACGCGTCCGCGCCGGGCCGGGGATCCATGAGGAGGTGGATCATTTCGTGGATCTGAACGCCATCCGGCGCCACCAGGGAGAGATTCGGATTCCCCAAGGCATCCCGATGTTCGAAGGTCGCTTTATAATCGAGGAAGAACCCCTGCAGCGTGGATTTGAGGAGGAAGCGGCCCACTTGATTTTCACCGGGAGCGAGCGTGCCGAAGTCCGCCTGGAGGGACGGCGTTAATTGCCGGATTCCATCAGCGCCGAAGATCTCCGTCGCGACGACACTGAAATCAATGAGCAACCCCTTCTTGTTCTCGACAATTTGCGGTTGACCGCTCGTTAACCGCACGTTGCGGGCTTCGCCGGCGCCCACATTGCGCACCCGAACTGCCAGCGTATAGGGCTCGCTGACTTCCACCTCGTCCGTGAGCGGATCATCACCCAGGACATCCCGCTGATGATAATAGTCAATCAACAAACGGGGTTGCGGCAGAACTTGAATGGCCACGGGCGCCAGCGTGACCGTCACTTTTTGGTGGCCATCGAAATAAGTCAACTCGCCGCCGATGGCATACGGTGTTGGTCCATTCGGCGCGGCGTCGGATGAAGGCACGATCGTAAATCCAGCCGTCGCGCTGGTATTCCCCGGGAGTTGCCCCGAGCCATCGAGGCGGTCCAGACCGGTCAATGCTGGAGGCGCGACCCCAAAGCGATCCTCGGCGCGGCGTCCAGCGGCATCAAAAAAGGACAAGTGAAAACCATTGGCGGTAAGGGGTGTGGCTTCCTGATTATTCAATTCCAGGGAACCGCGAAACGCACTCCGGGTCAGGGCAAATTCCTGTTCCAAGCGAAGGAACACTTGCGCGCAAATGCCGGCTCCGTCCGCGGCGGTAACAATGGGTTGCGCCGCTTGGGCGACGGCAGGCTTCGCCGTCCGATTCGCGTCGGTCCCGGTCTCGCGCACGGGAACGGTCAGGCCGACCAGCGGCCCATTGGGATGCGGCATGGGTTGCAGCCCGAGACGTCGCACCGCGGTCGCACCTCCTCCCGTCGGTATAATGGAACACGGCCCCGATCCGCCGGTGGTCGGCACGCCGGTGAACTGGAAGCTGCCTCCGTTACCGTCAGCATCGTAACTCCCCAACTTGCCCGTCAATTTGAGACAGAGGCATTCTGCGATGCCCGCCCCGTCCAGTCCCAGGAATGCGCACACACATTTGAACTCAGGCGGCAGCTCATTCGAGCCGCCCGAGTTCGCATTATACGTATCCACGAAGGCCGAAGCGCAATCGCAAATCGCCGCCGGCGCCCCCGCACCCTCGGTCTCGAGCGCTGCCAGGATGGACTGAAGGCATTTCACCTGCGATTGGGCGAGGGCGAGCGGGCGGAGGTCGACCGGAACCGCATGAAAAAGCCCATCCGGCCCGCAAACGACAAAGTAGGTCAGATCCAGGCCCGGAGTTTTGCAGTCCGGATTATTTCCGCCGCCAAAGGCGGGCAACGGATGTCCGCTGAGTCGGCCTGCCCCATCGCCCGTTGGAATTCCCGCCCGCCGCAAAACGCTGACAATCTGCGCATCCAGATCGGGCTGAAGTTGCACAAAACAGGGAACCGTGATCGTACTCTTCGCCGGCAGGTCGCCCAAATCCGTAAACAGAGGTGTGATCAAATACGCTCCGGAATTTCGGGCGGTCACCTTCAATCCCTTCGCGGCAATCAGACCATGGTTGGTATAGGTGATATTAATCGTTGTCACTTCGCCTGGAAAGACGATCGGGAAGACCACCGGGTTCATCGCGGTCACCACCGGGAATGGCACCACCGTTTCGAATCGCGATTCGAGCGTGACTTGATATCGATCGACTATTTCCGTCGGCGCCACGGTCCAACTATAAGTCACTGTCACCAATGGCAGGAGCGCACGCGTGGTGGTGGTCACTCCCGGTTTCACCGCCACCCGCAGACTTCGCGACGTGTGTTTGGGTGCCGAAACCCGGATCAAATAAGGACCCTCGGCCACGCCCGTAAATGCCGCGGCTCCGTTGGTACCTGATCGGGTTTCCCGCAGCACAGCGCTCGAATACGCGTCGAGCAATTGCACCGTCGCGCCGCCCACCCGGGGACTTCCTTCGACATAATAGGTCAGCTCATCTTCCACCGTGATCGCCAAATCACCCACGGCCGCGCTGACATGGCGGAAGGTGAACGGGACTCGGACGGTGGCGTCGGCCGCCAGCACGCCCAGTTCTCCCGTGTATTCCAGAAGCGGCAAGTCCGCACCCGGCGTCAATAAGAGGGTGAACCCACGGCCTTCTCCCGGCGCCAGCGAGTCCGCCGGCAAGGCTGTCGCACTGGCCAGCCAGGGCGCACTCGGCAGGGCCAGCGACAGCGGCCCGGTCGGCACGGCTCCGGTATTGGTCACCGCAAATCGAACCAGATTCTGCTGTCCGCGGACCATGCCGGCGAGCAATGTTTCGGGAGACACCTGCAAACTCGGACGAGCCGCCCGGACGGTCACGACAAACGGCAGTTCAAAAATACCACCATTCGCGCTTGTCAAAGTCCCGGTGATTTCGTATCGACCCGGAGCAATGGCCGACGGCACCAATGTCCAGGTTCTCTGGGAACGAGTCCCCACCGCGAGGGAATTACTGACCGACATTGTGCCGGTCAATCCACTCGGCAGATCTTGAAACGCTCCGAACACACCGGCCAGAGCCACCCACCCCAAGGCGCCCATATCAAAGCTGCCCGTACTGGGAGTTCCATTGACCAAGGTGACTACAATGGGCGTCGGCGCCAACACGCTGAATCCCAGCAGGACGAATCGATCAAACTTCGGCAACTCCGCCATGTCCGGATGCCCGGCCGCCACCCGGAAGGTCCCCGCCTCGCTCAGCCCGGGCCGAAAAATGGCGACAAAGGTTCCATCGGCCGCAGAAAACGCGCCCAACTCCCGAACGATCCCCTGCTCATTGGTGATGCGCACCGCGGCCAATTCCGACGCCGCCGGCAACCCGGTATCGGTGCGCCGCAGTCGACCGGTAATCCGCACTGGCTGGCCCATCGGCCCCAGGTCCACGCTGGCAGTGACGTTCTCAGCGACATAGGGAACGTCCACCCGCACCGGGTTGGCGCCCTGGGCCACATTGTTGTCCTCCCGCACTTCGGCAATCGCGTTGGCGGAGTCCGTCCGCACAAACACATAATAGGTCCCGGGTTTTCGAGGCAGGAAAATGGTGCGGGCAAACCCGAAGGATTGTTCGGGTGGCAGTGTTCCGTCCAGGGTCTGGTCGGCGACCACCTCGTCATCCGCATCCAATCGAGAATCGGTCGAAAGATAAATCGTCTGCCGGAAACTCCCTATGGCACTCGCCAAACCCTGATTACGCACCTGCCAACTGATCGTCGCCTGTCCCCGAGTCACACCGGACGCGGGCACGGTCATGGATCTGGCCACCAGATCCGGCAAGGCCAGGTCGCTGACCACCAACGAATCGGTTCCGGCAGCGTGCCCGATGGCAGTCGCTGTAAAGGTCACGGTCTGACTTCCATTCGTCACCGCTGACGGCGGCGTATTGATCGGCACTTCCAGCACGCTCTGACCCACGGCAAACGTCGCACTGGCCGCCACACTCGCGCGATTGAAATCGCTGCTGCTCAAAGTCACCGTCAACGTTCCGTTCGTCCCCAAGTTCCGTCGCAAAATCGCTGTCGTCGCCGGCGAGTGGCCGGGCGAAACCAGGGAGCGCGCGAGTTTCAGCGCGAGTGTCGGCCCCTCGTCATCGGTTACGGTCAGCAAACGAACGGCGGGCAACCCGGCGGCCTCCCCACTGGTGGTGTACGCCGCCTGGGCTTGAATCTCCGTTGTTCGCGATCCGTTCACCACCGCATCATCCATTGCGGCAATGGCAAAAGTCGTTTCCACGGACCCGACCGAAATTTCGACCGACGCCGGAACTTTGGCGACGGCCGGATTGGTGCTGATCAAAAGCACCCGGAGCGCCGCCGTGGTCGAACCATCGCGATGCACCCTCCCGGTCACGGCGGTGGGTCCGGCGCCTTCACTCACCACGTTGCGATCCAGAAAAAGCGTCAAGACCGGCAGGTCATTGTCGATAAGCGTCACGTCGGCACTCGCTGTACCAAAACCAGGCGCACTGGCGCGGCCCGTGATCGTGGCCAGCGGCAGAAGCAGGGCATCGTCGGTCGCCGTAAAGACGATCGTTGTCTGACGACGCCCGGCGGCAATGACGGCCGCGGCGGGTTCCAGAAGCCGTCCGGGCGACGATGCCCCAAAGGCAACGGCAACGGCCTGGTTGGTGGGTCCGTTATGGCTGACGGTCGCCGCGATCGTATGACCCTCGGTCACGGATTCGCCGGCGAATTGAAACGTCAACACCGGAGCGTCTGCGTTGATCATGGTGAGATTGGCCACTCCCGGCGACCGACCCGACGCCGTCGCCCGCAATTCCACGGGGCGATCCGGTCCGGCGATGCCATCGCGGATGACCGTCAGAACGACCTCCGCCGCGGATTGTCCGGCCGGAATGATGATCTGAGCCGGCACCGCAATCTGGCCGGGCACACTGCTACTGAGCGCCACCGTCAGCGCCGCATCGATCGGACCGTTCCGAGTGACCTGCGCACTGACCACGGGAGGGACGAGATCTTCCCGAATCGCCAACTGGGGGACCCGCAATGTCAGCGCGGCGGCAACGACTTCGATGACCGGGGCGAAGGCGGAATTATTATCTTCGCGCGACTCCACCACCGCTTCGTCCCCATCTAGAATGACGCGATAGCGCCAATCACTCGCCACCGGCAGATCGGCCGGCACCAGAAAATGTCGCACCCGCACTGCCGAGCCGCCGCCCGGAAGCGGAGCGCTGGAGAGTTCGTCGACGAAAATGCGATCCGTCACCCCGGCACTGGCCGACGAAAGGGTGACCTGTTCCCGCCACGGACCAATGGCGGGTACGGAGCCGGAATTGTTGAGAACCTGATAGACGACCTCGGCCGACAAGCCGGGCTGCAGCGCCGAGCCGATCACCTGGTTGACAGTCAAATCCGGCAGTGGCGGCCGACTCACCGTCATGGCCACCGCGCGGGCATTGTTCGCTTCGTTGGCTTCAAACTGCACGTCGTCCCGATCGGCGACGAACGTCAGGAAGTAGTTCCCCGCGGGCAGGGACGAACGCAGCGGCAAGGTGACGGACGTCGCATTCGTGTAACTCGAGCCGGCCTCCAAGGGCATGGGACGATCGACGACGCCCAGGGAAATGGCGCCGGTCAAGCTCGTGGCGTTGGTCGCCAACCACACCTCGTCGCGCCACGCGGCCGGGGCATTGGTGGTGCCTTGGTTCCGTACACTCCATTGAATTGAAACGGGAGATCCAAAGATTGCCGAACCCGGCGGTGGATTGACGCCGGCCACGATCAAATCCGGCGAGGAAAGCCCCAGCGGCACATCATCGACGAGCGTATTATTATTTTCGTGGTCCCCTTCGTAGACTTGGAAGGCCGCATCCGCGGTCACCGCCAGACGCCAAATTCCGGTGAGTCCGGGCGGCACGATAATGGTGTTCGTATAGCAACGCAGCCCTCCGGCCGCGAGTTCATTGCTTACCTCCAGAGTTCCGAGCACCACGTCCGGCACGCCCGCCCGACGGAGGGCAATGGCGTCCTGCCGCACACCGGTCGTCGCGTGGGCGGCCGCATTCGTGACGGACCAGGTCAAGGTCACCGGTGCGCCCGCGAGCGCCGCCGCCGGAGCGGTGATTTCGACCACCTGCAAATCCGCGGCCGGCGGCAAAATCGCCTGGCCGGTCCCCACCAACTGGAAGCCGGTTCCGAACGCGTCCTGAAGACTCGGAAACGCCACTTTGGAGTTTTCCAGAAACACGTTGACCTGGCGCAACTGAACCAACTGGTCGAGCGGTAGTTGGCCCGTGCCACGCAAAATCATCTGCCCCGCCACCATGTGGGTGATGGCCGGCAGATCGATCCGGCCGCCCGGAAAGACATCGATATTTGGATTCACGATCCGGATGGTTGAAGTCAGAGCAATCCGACTCCCATCGCCAGAGCTTTGGAACGACGTGTTGCCCTTATCAAAGGCCAAAACATGATCCAGAAATATGGAACCCCCTTGAAGGGCCCCGATCGACCCATTGCTGAACGGGGCCAAGGCACCGGAATAATCCGTGACCCCGGAAAAATCGAGGACGCTCCCCACCCCACTGGCTTCCCAGCGTGAAAAGCGTCCCTGATCGCCCCCGTCGTAGCGGTGCAGATTCGGGAACGCGAGGCTCGCCCCATCGCTGACAAAAAAAGACGCCGCCCGGGCTTCGGTCACCGCGGTGGTTGGCAACACGGAATTGGCTCCACGTTTGACCAGCGAGGTATTGGCCAATTCGGAAAGGTTGGGACAATGCGCCGTCCCACCATCCTCGGCCCGAAATTCAAAACCGGTGAGACTCCGCAAACGGGGCAAATCCATGACGCTGCCCACGCCGGTCGCATCGAAGGTGGCCGAGCCTTCGCCCAAAGTGATGATCTGGGGCATGCGCACGACTCCACCGCGCGAGGCCCGCACGGTCACTCCGGAAAAACTGGCGAGCGGTCCGCGAAAACGAGTCATCCGACTCGACCGTCCAACCTCCGGGCGCGGTCCCATAATCAAAGAACGTCACCTTGGGAAAAGACAACCGAGCCCCGGCGGTCGCAGAAATCGAGGTCCGGGTCAGCGTGGTAATTGCGTCCGTCGAGAGACTCGAAGCGACACCGATCTTGGTCAGGCTGGCGTCGGTCACGGAGACGAGCAGTGGGCACTTCAACGCGCCCCCATTCTGCGCCTGAAGCGAAAAAGCCAAAGAGGCGGCGGAGACTGCCCAACTCGACCACGCTGTTGGCGTCAATCGCCGAGATGTACGCAGAACCCACTCCCAATTCACTCAGCAGGGGCAACTGAAGGACGCCACCGCGGATCGCCCGGACGTCCACCCGCGTGAACGCAGCCAGCGGTCCCTGAAACTGGGTCAATGCCGGGAACGCGACGACCGTGCTGGCATCGGCCGATTCCACCGTCCAACCGCCGTTATCCGAGCCAAAGCCAAAAGTCGTGACGCCCGGAAACGCCAACCGCGCTCCCCCCGAAGCGTAGAGCGAAGCACGGGTCAATGAAGTGATCGCGTCGGTCGGCAACACGGAGGTGGCTCCACCTTTGATGATGATGAGGACGGCATTGGCCACATTGGCGAGCAACGGGCACTGCATCGCGCCTCCATTCCGGGCTTCCAGAGCAACACCGGATCGGCGGCCTGGACCAATCCCAGAAACAGCCCGGCCGAGAATAGAAGTGCTGTCCAACGACTCCTTGGAAAATTCATGAATTAACGTATTAACCCCCTGAACGCACTGAAGAAGATGCCAACGATGACCAAACAATTCCAGCGCTCATTCGGTTTTCCATTCCCGGCCAAGAAAGGAAGCGCGATCGGAATGCGGGGGAAGGGAGACAAATTTCCTTGGCCAGCCGGCGCAACCCTCATTCAAAGGTAAGGAGATCGCTGCCGCGTCGCCCCAACTTCACGCCCCCGCCGCAAGGCGCGGGCGATGCCCCATTCTCACCGTCTTCCGGGCCGACCCCAAAAACCGGCATACTCAAATTCACCGGCTACTCTGCGCCTGTGAGCTATTCGACAATTAGCTTGATTCACGAGATCGCGCCGTAACGCTTAAGTAGGATGTTTCTCCAATCCACGACGTTTCAGGTCATTTCGCAAGTCGTGATCGGCTCCGTTTGGGTCTTTCACGGTTTGTACAGCAAGCTCCTCAACGGCATTCCACGACATCAGAAGATTGTCGGTCGAGTGCTTGGCGACCAGGTGGCCGGCGTGGCCACGAAGCTGATTGGGGTGGGCGAAGTACTGCTCGGAGTATGGGCATATACCGGCTGGGAACGCCTGGGCTGCGCGACGATCCAGACGGTGGCCCTCGTTGCGATGAATGCGCTGGAGATT
>JAYTHD010000345.1:0-11261 GCA_043732975.1 Verrucomicrobiota bacterium | reverse complement strand
TGAAAAGGCTGTTCAACTGATGCGACTTCAGCCCCAGCGCCTGACCCGCCGCCGCGTTGTGACAGGTGAGGCAGTCCGCCCGGCTGGGAACGGTCCACTTCCGGGTGATCGAGGCACCCGATTTCGGTTGGACGGTATAATCGATGGTGGAGCGGGCGTTCATCAAAACCGCATCCGAGCCATCGTCCAACCAGCGATAGGTGATCCCATATTTGTCGCCGTCGGGAAGGCCGACGATGAAGCGGGTTTCCAGTCGTTTCAGTTTCCCGGGATCATTTTCATCCACCGGCATTTCAAAATGCTTCATCAGCACCGTCCCGGCGGGAAACCGCCAGTTCCGGGAAGTAATGGAAATTTTCTCGGCAGGCGAGCCGGCGGTGCCATCGTTGGGAACGGCGATCCACCGGTATTTCTCCGCCCCGTCCGACCAGAGTGGGGACGCCGGGGCGTAGGGCACAAAGGCGGGATTCGGAGTCAGCCGGCTCAAGTCCTGGAAGGCGCCCGTCTGCGAGAGCCGCGTCGGCGGTTGCGCCGTGGGCGTGGCGTGGACCAGTTTCTTAATCATGCCGTCGGGCGCGCCGCGGCCCGCTTGAAAGGGAATGAAAACCTCCCCGTTCGGACCCGGACACAGATTAACGACTCCTAAATTCACCCCGCCTCCGGAACCCGCACTGGCGATTATCTGTTTGTCCCTTCGGGTGTCGGGATCGTAGGTCCAAAGAGTTCCCGAAGTGTTGTCGCTGATCAGCAATTGTCCGCCCAGTTCCGTGCCGAAGTCGGATCCCCGGTAGACGAAGCCGCAAAGGATGGCCCCGCCCTCCGAATGCCCGTAGGTCGCCTCCGGCAGCCGCTCGGTCCCCAGCACAAACAACGGCCGCACAGCGCCCGTCAGTGTATTACCCTCCCGATAGGGCCATTGAAAATTCAGGCCCGGCTGATCCAGCCGGTTGATCTCCTCACTGATGACACTCCCGACGTCGCCGATCCACAGCGTGCCGGTGGCCGGATCCCTCGACAGCGTATAGGGGTTCCGCAGTCCGATGGCATAAAACTCCTCCAACTGCGAGCCGTCGGCGGACACCCAGGGATTGTCATTAGGTATGAAGTAATTCGCGGAATAGGACGCGGGCCAGCCCACGGGCAGATCCACGCTCCCCGGCTGACGGCGAATCGGATGGCTGCGGGCGGGATTCTGGTCGACGTCGATGCGCAAGACACCGCTGCGCAATCCGCCGTTGGTAATTTGGGCGGAGTCTTCGGAACGATCATTATCGCCGACGGTGACATAGAGCAAACCCTCCGGGTCGAAAGCCATCCCGCCGCCATTGTGCCAGATTCCCGGGCAGAATTGATGAATTAGAATCAATTCGCTGTCCGGATCCACGATACCGGTTTTCAGATTCATGGTGAACCGGGACAGGCGCCAGTACTTGGTAAAGCCGCTGATATAGCCGGGAAGATCCGGCTCGGGATGCATATAGACGGCGTAGAGAAAGCCAGCGCTCGGGGAATTGGGATTGGCAAACTGGGGATGCAATTCAACCCGATAGAGCCCGTGATCGTTGTCGATACGTTCGACTTTCCGGCCGATATCCAGGACCAGCTGTTTGCTGGAGGCGGGCGCGTCCGGTTGATTCGGAATCCGCCAGACTTGCCCGTTCAAGGCCACCACCAGCAGACTACCCTCGCGGCTGGGATCGGCCAGCACTTCCATCGGTTCCGCAAAACTCAAATTGGTGAAGGCATTCACCACCTGCCAGGCGCCTGCCGAGGGACTGTTCGTTGGGAAGACGCCGTTGAGAAAAGGTGCGACAGGAGTGAGTCGGACAATTCCAGAATCCTCGGCGCCGATTTGCCGCGGCGGCGGAGCGAGGGGATCCGCATTGGTGGTTTCCGCCGAAAACGCAATCACGTCGCTCAGCGACGGCGGCAGGGGGGAAATATAGGCCTGGACATTTTTCTTATACTGATCCTGACTGGCATAAGTGATCAGCTGTCCATAGTAGACCACGTTAAATTCGCCTGCCGAATAGCTGATGGACCAGGCTAGATCGAGGGGCCATCCCAGGTTGAAATTCTCAAAGGGCACACCGGCCAGCAGGTTCCCCTTGTTCCCATAAGTGATGAGATGCGCGGAGCCGCCGATATAGGATTGGGTCCAAAAACGAGTTCCATCCGTGGCCAGTCCTCGAATCGCGGGGATGTGACGCCGGCCCGCAGCGGTCCGGGTCGCGACTTTGCCCGTGATATAATCCGGGTAACTGCTGAATTCGTCGAGATAATACACGCCGCTGACATTGCGCAGGCTGGTGACTTTTCCGTCGTGGGAACAAAGGGCCACCAGAAGGCCGTCGCGCGCGACAGCGATTCGACGGGTGGCGACTTTGCCCGCACGCACGTCGTCCCAACTCAAATAGCTGGTCAAGGTCTCGACACCCCCGGAGACCTCGACTGCCACCACGCCGCCGGCCCGGGCCGCAGTGCCGAATGCACCCAGAGACAACCACGCGACGAGACGGAGGCCACGGGCGAGCGACGCACCGGTTGCGGGCGGCTGCCGGGAAGGTAACGACGACGCGTTGGACCGCGTTGAGCGGATGCACCTCACGCCTGCCGCCTGGAGAAACCAGGAAGCCCTAAATACCAACCACGTCACCGCGGTTCCGAAAAGGCTGAACATTCTTCTACGATTCTTTCCCGTCGATCAGCGACGAACCCTCCGCTACTCACCCACCAGACGGCGCAACATGGGAATCGGTTTCAACATTTCCAGTAAAATCAACGGAACGAGGGATATTCTGTCTCGTAAAAGGACAGCGACGCCAAATGTAGTGGTGCTTTTAGGAGCCATTCGTGGATGAGTGCCGGCAAAGCGGATGGGGTGGGCGCTCGATTCGCTGCGAATTCAATCGCTGAGAGCCGTTTTGAAAATTCAAACAGGCTCTCAACCCAGCCCGGGGCGATTCCGCTTAATCAGCCGGAAAGCCGCATAAATCAGCGCCAGGCTCGCGGTCAATGCCGCTGGAAAATACAGCGTCGCGTAGAGGTACCGGGGATACGCCACCGAACCCGCCAAGCCACCACAGAAGTAGGCGGAGATGATCAGCAGACACATCTTGAGCCGGCGCGGATCCACCGCCAATCCGCGGATGGCATGACCGAGAAAAATGCCCAGATCGGTAAACATCCCGGACAAATGACAGGTGCGGATGACCGTACCGCTGAAGGTGGTCACCATGGCATTCTGCAAGCCGCAGGCGGCGGACGCGAGGTAGAGTCCGGAGTCATTGCTCCGCTTCAACAGCGGAACCGCGAGGCACAGCAAAGCTGACTCGATGAGCAGGGCCACGCTGTAACGGCGATCGAATTTGAGGGCGCTGTCCTGAATGAGAAAACCACTGGCGGCACAACCTGCGAGGAAGGAACCCAGTGCTCCGCAGAGGCGGATGATGGCATCGCGGTCCTGCGTCACCACGGCGATTGAAAGCATGGACGTCGTGCCCGTGAGGTGCGTGACGGCCTGATGCTCCAGGCCGAGGAGCCCCACCACATTGACACTGCCCGCCACGAAGGCGAGCGCCCAAGCGCCCAACCAGGCCCACCGCGGTAGTTTTGCGATCATTCCAAAGGCTCGGATTACCTCGAGGCACCACTCGGTTCCGCAATGCCAAGCGTCCAGAAAATCCACGCGCGCCGGCCAGGCCCGGGCGCTTCTCCGATTCGTCGCGATCGGGCTCGGACGAGTTACCGAGCAGCAGAGGTCAAAGAATCCATTGGCAGTTTCCCAAGAATCTCCGAGTCGTTGATGGCGGCGAAGTTCGTGTTCTGGTCCGCAGTACACGCTGTGAAGGACCGGGATTTTGCGAGTCGCCAGCTTAAAAGGGCACGACAACCCACCGTCACCCGGAAATGTGCAGCGGGTCACAGAGCCGCGCTCTGATCGCTGGCCTACGGCCACATAATTGGTGGGGAGAGTCTCTCGAGCCAGCCGCGTTGGGGACCGACTTCGTCATCACTTAGCTCGTCAGAGACTCGCTCCACCGTGACCGCGACTCTGCGAGTCGCCTCGCGCCGACCGCCGGCAGCGCGCCGGCACCCGTCTCATCTGGCCCGTCGATGAAGTTCGGCTAGTCTTTCGGATGCGTTTGCTTCACTGCCTTTGGGCGGCCTTGGTCTGCTGGTGCGCCGTCGTGCCCGGGTCGCTGGCCAAACCTCCCGCCGGACCGGCGCTGCCGCTGCAGTATTTGAAACCGCTACCCGAGCCGCCCGGTCCTTCGAGCCGTCGAAGCCCCATCGTGCTGAGCGAAGTTCTCTACCATCCCGCCGCCCGCACGGACGGTCGCAACCTCCAATTCATTGAAGTCTTCAATTCGCAGGTTTTTTTCGAGGATTTGTCCGGCTGGAGCCTGCACGGCGCGACTGATTTCACGTTCCCGACGAATTCCGTCCTCCCCGCCCGGGGCTATTTCATCGTCGCCGCCAATCCCGCCGATCTCCGGGCGGTCTACCCGGAGCTGGCCGCAGCCGGGGCCACTCCCGTATTCGGTCCCTTTCAAGGCAAAACCTCGCTGCCGGACAATTCGGGAACCCTGCGCCTGCAAAATCGGCTGGGTGCGATTGTCTTCCAATTGGACTACCGCGACGACCAACGCTGGCCCGTGGCGGCGGATGGCGGCGGACATTCCTTGGTCCTGGCACGGCCGAGCTATGGCGAAGGCCTGCCCTACGCTTGGGGACCCAGCGAGCTTCCCGGCGGATCGCCCGGTGGCCCCGAGCCCGCACGCCTCTTCACGCCACAGGATGCCGTCGTCATCAACGAAGTCCTCGCTCATGGCACACCCACCCAACGGGAGTTTGTGGAGCTGTACAACTACTCGGAAATCGCTGTCGATTTGTCGGGCTGCATTCTCACGGACGATCCCTCCACCAACCGATTCGTCATTCCCAACGGCACCGCCATCCCACCGCGCGGGCATCTCGCCTGGTACGATGACCTCCTCGGGTTTGCCTTCAACGCCGGCGGCGAACGGATCTTTTTGATGGCGTCGAACCGGGCGCGGGTCCTCGATGCCATCCGCTTCGAAGCCCAGGAAAAAGGGATCGCCTGGGGCCGCACACCCGACGGCGCCGCCCAATTCTCCCGACTGCAAAAACCCACACCCTCGGTCGCCAACCGGCCGCGCCTGCCCAGTCCAGTGGTGATCAATGAAATCCTGTATCACTCGGCCAATGAATTGCCCGGGGATCAATTCATCGAGCTTCACAATCCCACGACCAACGCGGTAAATCTGACGGGCTGGCGGATCGAAGCGGGCGTCCACTTCTCGTTCCCGGCGGAGGTCATCATCCCGGCCGGAGGCTTCGTGGTGGTGGCCAAGGATCTGGGAGCGCTGGTGAACAATTATCCAGGGCAGAATTACCAGGGCTGGTTGGGCAATTTTTCCGGCTCGTTGTCCGGATCCGGCGAGCGACTCACGCTCACCCAGCCAGACGAGACCTATCAAACCAATCGCTCCGGCACGATCAGCACGAACATCCTGCACGTGGTGGTGGACGAAGTCACCTACGGCACGGGCGGGCGCTGGGGCAAGTGGTCGGACGGCGGCGGCAGCTCGCTCGAACGTCGCAATCCACTGGCCGACGGCCGCCAGGCCGCGAATTGGGCCGACTCGGATGAGACCAAAAAATCCCCGTGGGTTCCCCTGCAAATCACCGGCCCGGCAGACTTCGGCAACACCGCGGCCGACGCGCTTCAAATTCTCTCGCAAGGTGCCGGTGAATATCTGATCGACGACATCAGTGTCCGGGTGGCCAACGGCACGAACCGGGTGGTCAACGGGGCTTTCGCCAAGGACATTTCGAGCTGGACCTTTCAGGGGAATCATCAGTACGCCTCGTGGGAACCCACCGAGGGCGCGACGGCTCCCGGATGCCTCCGGCTCGTGGCCACCGGCGCTGGTACGACGGGACCGAATCGGGCCTTTACCCGCATCACCACCGTGGCCGCCAACAGCACGGTCACCCTGCAGGCGCAGGTCCGCTGGCTGCGGGGCGCACCGGGATTACTCATCCGACTGAAAGGAAACTACCTTGAGATTCCCGGCCGCGTCCTGGCCGTCCGCAATCTGGGAACGCCGGGAGCGCCCAACACCACACACATCACCGCCCCGGTGCCCTTGATCTCCGAGGTCTCCCATTTTCCCGTCGTGCCCCGGTCCACCGATACCGTCCGGATCACCGCCCGTATCACCGATTCCGCGGGCCTGGATTCCGTGGTGGTGCGGTATCATCCGGATACGACCACAAATTTCGTCGCTTTGGAAATGACCAGTGCCGGCGCCGGTTGGTACACCGCGGAGCTGCCTCCGTTGACGGGTTTCCAACAATTCTATCTGGTGGCCAGCAATTCGTTGGGACGGGTCGCCACCTTCCCCGACGACGCCCCCAACCGGGAGTGCAATATCCGCTATGGCGACCCGCTGCAATCCGGCGCCCTCGGTCAATACCGTCTCTGGGTCAGCCGCACGAACGTCACCCGCTGGACCAAACGCCCCGCACTCGCGAATGACCCCTACGACACCACTTTTGTCTACGGTACGACCCGGGCGATCTACAACGCCGGCTCGCTATATTCCGGCAGTCCCTATCATGCCCCGGGCTATAATTCGCCGACCGGCAACAATTGCGACTACGTGCTCGTGTTGCCTCCAGATGATCCGTTCCTGGGAGACACCGAAGTGAATCTCCTCCAACCCGGCAACGGTGGCGGTGATGCCACCGGGCAGGCGGAGCAGCAAGCCTATTGGATCACCGGTCAGCTCGGACTCCCGTATTGCCATCGCCGGACGGTTCTCGTGTGGTTCAACGGCGTGAAGCGCGGCGTGACCTACGACGATGCCCAGCAACCCAATGGGGATTTCGTGAACCAATGGTTTCCCGAGGACAACAACGGGGATCTTCGGAAAATTCAATTGTGGTTTGAGTTCGGAATCGACGGGATTTCGTTCGACCCCGTCTCCGCGACCCTGGACAATTACGTCAGCCGGGGGCAGAAGAAACTGGCCCGCTACCGCTGGATCTGGCCGCGTCGCAGCTTTGGCAACGATCCCAACAACTACACCAACCTCTACGCCCTGGTCGACGCCGTGAACACCCGCGAAACCGGTGATCGCTACACCCACGTCCTGGAGCAGGCGACCGATGTCGACGAGTGGTTCCGGACGGATGTCGTGGAACATCTGGTCGGGAACAATGACAGTTACAGCTACGGGGGCGGCCAGAACATGTATGCGTACAAGCCCGAACGTGGCCCGTGGAAGCTGTTGATTTGGGACATTGATTTTGCCTTTAATTCCCTGGGACCGACTTCGGACATGATCGGCATCGGCGGCGCCAACATCGGGCCCTTGAACTCCCACCCGCCCTTTTTTCGCAAGTATTACCAGGCGATGATTGACACAGTTCAGGGGCCACTCGACACGAACCGATTCAACGCGATTCTCGACGCCCGTTATTCGGGCATGCGGAACAACGGCGCCGGTTCCGTCAGTTCGCCCAGTGCGATCAAAAGCTATTTGCGAAGTCGACGCGCCTATCTGATCAGCCTGATCAACAACAATACCGCCCCACTGGCGCTGAGTCCGGCATTGGTGAATGGCATCACTTCGGCCGGCAATCTGGTCACGCTGACCGGCACGGCGCCGATCGGCGCGCGAATGCTGACCCTCAACGGCGAAGTGCTGCCGGTCGTGTGGACCTCCAAGACCGCGTGGACGGCCAAAGTCCCCTTTACCACCGGCACCAACCTCGCCCAAATCAGCGGCCTGGACACCCACGGCCAACCGATCACCAACCCGCCGGTCAACGTACAGGTCGTCGTCACCGCGGCCACCGAGCCACCGGAGGGAAGGATCGTCATCAGCGAAATTTTCCCGAAACCCGCGGATCCTGCGGGACCGACTTGGATCGAACTCCACAACACCGCGAACTTTACCGCGTACGATCTTTCCGGCTGGCGGGTGGACGCCCTCAATTATATCGCACCGCCCGGAACCTATCTGCCGAGTGGCGGGCGCCTGGTGATTCCCTCGGACCGTTTTTTGTTGGGGCAGACCTATGGCGCCCAAGTACCGGTGGCCGGAGAGTTCTCAGGGAAGCTGGATCCCAATGGTGAACTCCTGCAGTTGGTGCAACCCGGCACCGGGACGGCTCCCGACCGCATCATCAACGAACTACGCTACGCCACCCAGGCGCCGTGGCCGGACATCGTCCCGGGTGCCTCTCTGCAGCTGATCGATCCCGCCCAGGACAACCGGCGACCCGCCAACTGGCTGACGGCCTCCCGCACCAACCGTCCATCGGAAGCCAACACGGTCATCGGTGCGCCCGTCACGCCGGGCATCGCCAATACGGGCGCTCGTCCACTGCCGATCCTCGGCGCCATTTCGCTGAACGAAGTCATGCCCGTAAATGAGTCCACCCTGCGTGACAATACCGGGCGATATGAACCCTGGTTGGAAATCTACAACGACGCGGCCGTCGATTGGGCTTTGAAGGATTGTTATTTGAGTGTGCAACTGAGCGATCTCGGAGCCTGGCGTTTTCCCACTGGCGCCGTGGTTCCGGTGCACGGATTCCTGATCGTCTGGCTCGATGGCAATCTCAATGCGTCCACGACCCTGGCACCGCACGCAAATTTTGCCGCACCCGCACAAGGCACGCTGTTCTTAAGCCAGTCCGTGGAGGGACATCTCGCGGTATTGGATCAACTCACTTTTTCTACTGCGGTCAGCGATCGATCCTTCGGCGACTTTCCCGACGGGGATCTCCTGCGACGACATGTCTTTCTCAACCCGACCCCGCGCGGCGCCAACACCCTCGTGGTCCCGCCGGTCCCGGTCTTCATCAACGAATGGATGGCGGACAATGCGTCGACGCTGGCGGATCCGACGGACGGCGATTTCGATGACTGGTTTGAACTTTACAATGCGGGATCCCGGCCGGTGAACCTGGCGGGCTACCATTTGAGCAATGCCAAGGACAACCCGAAGCGCTTCCCCATTCCGACCGGGTACACGCTGGCGGCCGGTGGACATCTGCTGGTCTGGGCCGACAACGAAGCGGAACAAAACGCGGCGAACCGGACGGATTTGCACGTCGACTTCAAACTCGCCAAAGCCGGGGACACCATCGTGTTTGCCGGCCCGGACGGAGAGATCCTCGACGCCGTGAGCTTCGGCAATCAGAAGCGCGACGTCAGCCAGGGTCGCGAACCGGATGGCGGCCCGGGTATCGGTAGTTTTTTCCATCCGACCCCGCGTACCAGCAATCCCCCCGCGGCGCTACCCGCGCTGATCGACAATCCCGTCGATCCCCGGACCACTCCCACGAAGTTACAGTTCTTGGGATCTCCCGGCCGCCGCTACCAATTGCAGGAACGAAGCACCTTGAATTCCGATACGGACACCTGGTCCGTCGCTGGCGAGGTCCTGACCGACCCCGCCGGCCGGGGAACACTGCCCCTGACGCAACCCACTCCCGAAGCCTCCCGGTTCTTCCGGGTGGTCTCAATACCCGGGGATTGATCGAGGACTATTGAACCGCAATTGAGATGGACTCGTCCTGATTGAATCACCCGATCTGGTGAATGCTCGAAATTCGGACGACATCCGTACCTGCGCCGGCTTCAGGACATCAAAAGCCGATCGCTAATAGGTGGGTGGCGAATCATCATCCTTCCCCACTTTTGAACTAGGTGGCTGCAGTGGCGAGCGGAAAACCTAAGTGCCGCAGTCGGGTGTCTTGGAATCACCGTCACATCCTAGGCGGGAGGACGAATAATAAATGTTTGACTTTAGGTTGGCACGTCGTTTCCCTATCACGATAAGCTGACACCTGAACCGATCCGTCGAACCTACCCCATGAATCCCTGTCCCGCCCACCGTCGCCTAACTTTTTGGCGCGTGTTTTCCTGCTTCGCATTCATGACTTCTGCAGCCGCGGCTCCAGAATCGCCGGTTCCCAACGACCGTCCGCCCGCAGACCAAACGTTGGTATTGGAAAGAGGCCCGCATCACCGGCAGGAACGTTTTATCCAACATCTCCCTCAGCCCGACGGCAAACTACTGACGATCACCAACGACTACACGGTGCTGGGCGCGGGGATGCACTATCTCGAAAACGGCCGCTGGCTGGAAAGCCAGCCCGATTGGGAAGAGTTTAAGGACGGATTCGTCGCGCGCCACACCGCCCACCGCGGCATCCTCAGCCGCCAACTTTTCCAATCCGGCGCCGTCGATGTCGTCGATCCCGACGGGGTGCGCATCCGGGCGACGCCCTCAATGCTGGTGTTCCGCGACCGGGAAACCGGAGATGCGGTTGAATTGGCCCGGATCATTCCGACGGAGGGCCGCCTGGCCTCGCCGACCACGGTGATTTATCCGGCTGCCTTTGACCGGCTCAATGCCGACGTCGTCATCAAATGGTCCAATGGGGGCATGGAATGTGACGTCGTACTGCGCGCGCCCCCGAAGTCGTCGGAAAATCCCGGACACCTTGGGGCGAACGACTCGCCGCGGCGATTGCCAGCGGCATTCCTCTAACGAAGGAAATTGTCATGTCGGATCGCCCGGGTTTCGTGGTCGACTGGCCAGCCGTTGTAACAGCCGGGAACAATTACACTTTTGAAAGCGGCAAGACCTACCAAATCACCGGCAGTGTCCCCCTCGGCGGCAATGCCAATGGTTTCTCCGGACAGATCACGATCCAACCGGATGTGGTCATCAAGTATGATCGCAATTCCTCGTTGATCATTCTTTCGGGAACCATACTCGATATTAAAAGCATGCCCTACCAGCCTTGTCTGATAACCGGGAAGGATGATTCGTCCGTCGGCCAGGCCATCAGCGGGGCCACCGGCACCCCCACCGGCTACTACGCAGACTGCGCGCTGCTCTGTTACGGCGTCGGGATTCAATACCACGATGCGACGGGTGCGGCACAAAATGGTTGCCGGTTCCAAAATATGCGAGTTTCCAATGCCACGATCGGCATCTCGATCAGTGGGGGTTCTGATCACCAAATTGCGTCGGTCCAGTTCGTCGGCTGTAGTGCCGGCGTGCAAGCCTCGGGAGTCAGTCAGCCGGCCACACGCTAAAAGTTTACAATTGCCTGTACGCAGCCTGCGAAACAGCCTTTCAAGGTCTCTACAACTCGCCGGTCACCGCCCAATTTCTGACGATCGATTCGACCGACCCCGATCC
>JAYTHD010000344.1:0-4934 GCA_043732975.1 Verrucomicrobiota bacterium | reverse complement strand
GGAATCCTGCGTTGGACTCTTTGACCTCTGCTCTTCTGGAAATCAGGCACGTCGGATCGCGACGAAACGGAGATGCGCCCGTCCCCGGCCCCTTCAGATTTTACCCCACCCACTGTTGACGTCGGCCCAAACAGTGGATTTAGTCCTGCCACGTCCCTGCTCACAAAAATTGGTCGACCGTAATGCCGACCCTGGTTCAAGTTTATGCACACACACACAGTAAAACGTAATTCAAGCCCGCCGAAGCCGGCCGGTTTCACTTTGATCGAACTTCTGGTGGTCATCGCCATCATCGCCATTTTGGCGGGCATGCTGCTGCCCGCGCTGTCGAAGGCGAAGGACAAAGCCCAGGCCACCATTGATCTCAGCGGCTGCAAGCAGATCATGTTATCCACCCACATGTTTGCCGGTGACAATCAGGATGCGCTGCCGGGCGCCAGTTGGGGATTGACCACCTGCGCTACCAGTTGGGCGTATGCGGTAAAGACGAACGCCAGTGGGGGAAGCATTCCGGATGCCGCCGGTGACTCCGGGCTGCCCGGAGCGGCAACGTCCAAGGCCCATCTTCAGGAGGCCTTTTTCCGGGCCGGACAATTGGGACCGTTCCTGACCACCACCAAGGTCCTGTTCTGCCCGAAGGACCTCAGTGAAATCGCCAGCCGTAAAAAGACCGAATGGACCGGCCGGTCGATCAAGATCACCAGTTATACCTTCAATGGGTGCATCATCGACTTGGGCAGTTATGCGGGATACGACCAGGGCCTGGCGCGCAAGGTCACGCAATTCCAACCCCTGGACATCCTGTTCTGGGAGACGGCCGAGCAGAATTCCTTCCTCTTCAACGATGCCGGCAATCAGCCGCACGAAGGCATTTCCCAACGCCACAAGGCCTCGCGCTACGTTCGCAGCGTGGAAGACGAAGATTGGGGTGGTCAGTCCTCGATCGGCCGCATGGACGGCAGCGCGAACTTCATCCGCTACCGTGACTTTGTGGAGATGGCGGGCGGTGCCGGTTCGGCCGGTCATATGCCCAAGGGTATTGTCGCCCTGTCGCCGAAGTCTCTGAATAACTACGTCTGGATCGGCCCGACTTACAAGTGAGCCCGTGATCGCATTCAACCTTTCGAGTTGCATGAGAATTGTACCCTTGGCGGTCGCTTCCGTTTTGTTGCTGGGAGTGGTCGGCTGTTCGAAGAAATCGGCGCCCACCGATGCGGCGGCGGATTCCAGCCCGGCCCCGGTGGCCAGCAAGCGTCCGGCGGCGGCGGCGGATGACGGCGCCTACGATCCGAATTCGGCCGCGGCCCAGGCCGGCGCGGCCCCGGTGGCCGAGAAAAAGGCCGCCGCAGCTGAGGGCGGCTCCGGCAAAAACTGGGATGCGGTCGTCGCTGAAATCGTGCAGATCCGGCGCACGCCACAGCGTTCCTCCGCCCAGATCGAGCGCATGAACGCCCTGGAAGATGAACTCGTCGGGGCTATCAAATCCGATCCCCAGGCGCGGGAAGCGCACCAGAATCTGAGTCGGATCCTCAACGGTCGTTGAGATTGTCCCTTCTGGCATCGGCGGGTGCGACGGGCCGGAGCCCACGCATCCGCCGATTTTCTTTTCATCCATGCGACCCCGGCTCGTTGTTCTCCTCCTGCTCCTGGTGGGCTGTCTGGTCGGTGCCTGGGTGGTTCGACAGCGACGCTCCGAGGCGACGGCCTTGCGTGAAATGATGGCCGAAGCGGCCGCGCGCTACATGGCGCTCGAGGCGGCTGCGACATTCCAGGAGCAAACCACCTGGGCGCCGACGCAGAATCTCCACGCGGCGGATCAATGGTGTGCCGCCGTGGCTGACCGCGTCATGGCCGACCCACAGCGCTGGCCCGCGTGGCACGCATTTCTGCTCGCGTGGCCGGCTCTGAAGGGCCTCCAGGAATTGTCCGAGAGTTATCCGCGGGGCGGTTGGCAACTCGAGCGCGTCACCGCCAAACCGCTCGCGACCGTTCCGGCGGTAACTCCCGAGGCCGCAGATTACCTCTGGGAATTGCTCCTCTCCCGCGATCAGGAACGCGCCGTCCTGCAGGCTCAGGTAACGCTGCATTGGGACACCAACCCGACCCTGGACGCGTTCCAGCCGAGCCGGCTTTCCCTCGGCCCGACCACCCGGCAGGAGGCAACCGCCGCCTTTCGCGCGGTGGCTGAGTTCACGTTGTCCATTCCGACAAACACGGCCTTCGCCGATCCCTTGCTCTATCAGGAAACTCCGGCGGGCCCGGAACTGATCCTCGTTTCGGCGCGTCAACGCTTCCAATGGCGCCGGCCGCTTTCGTCTCCGTCGAAGGACGGTTGGCAACCGGGTCCCAACCTGACCGGAATTCCCGCCGACCGTGCCGTCGCGGCCGCCCTGGCCGACTTCAACGGGGACGGCTGGAGTGATCTCTGGCTGGGTGCGCGGGAGGGACTCTGGATTGCCTTGGGCGACGCCCGCGGGGATTTCGCCGCCCCGGTACTGGTCTGGCGCAGTCCGGCACCGCTGATTTATCCGGAGTGCCTCGCCATTGGTGATTTTGATCACGACGGCGATCTGGACGTGTGGCTCACCCAGTACAAAAACCCCTATCAAAAGGGCCAGTTCCCCACGCCGTATCATGACGCGAACGATGGCTTTCCTTCCTTCCTGTTGCGCAACGACGGCGCCGCGGGGTTCCGGGACGTCACCGAAAGTTCCGGATTGGCGACGCTGCGTCGCCGTCGCACCTATTCCGCCTCATGGCTGGATTTCGACGGAGATGGCGCGCCCGACTTGATCAATGTCAGCGACTTCGCCGGGCTCGATGTTTACCGAAACCTCGGCGCGGGCCAATTCACCAATCTCACCGCGGCGCTCGGCGACTCGCGACACGCCTTCGGTATGGCGCACCTCGTGGTGAATCGCAATGGGGACGCCTGGCCCGATCTGTTAATGGTGGGAATGGATTCCGCGTGGGCGGCCCGACTCGACGTCCTGCGGTTGGGTCGCACTGATTTTCCTAGGTACTCTGTCCAGCGCGCGGCCATGACGGCGGGGAATCGCGTGTTTCTGGGTTCGAGCACCGGTCTCCGGCCGGAACTCAGCCCGGGTGCGTCATCGCTGGCCCGTGCCGGTTGGGCCTGGGGCGTAGCGGAACTGGATGTGGAGAATGATGGTCGTCCCGATTATTTCTTTGCCACGGGTCACGAAACCCGCGCCAGCCAGCGTGATTACGAACGCCAGTTCTGGCTGCACGATCTTTATTCGGCCGGCTCCACCAATGATCGGGCGGCGGAATTGTACTTCCGGGCCGCGGGTTCACGTCGTGTGGGCGAGCAGGCGTCGTACGGTGGATGGCAACATCAGGCGCTGCTACGAGCCGATTCCTCCGGCAATTATCGGGAAGCTTCCTGGGTCAGCGGCGTTGGCCTGCTGGCTGATGGACGCAATGCCCTCGCGGCTGATTTCGATGGCGATGGGCGGGTGGACTTGGCCGTCACCACCTTTGAAGGCTGGCCGCAAGTCCGGCAGCGGTTGGTCATTTACCGGAATGAAACACCGAATGCCGGTCACTGGATCGGTGTGCGATTTCCGTCTGGAGCGGGTCGCAAGTCCGGCGTGAATGCCCGGGTGGAAATCCAGACGGGTGCGGGAATTCGCCGACGCTGGCTGGTGACCGGTGACGGCTACCGGTCCCAGCAAACGGTGCAGGCCCACTTCGGTCTCGGCGCGGAAACGAACGTTCAATCCGCCACGGTGTTTTGGTCGGACGGTACCCAGTCGATCCTCACCGCCCCGGCCGTGGACCGCTGGTATGCTGTGCAATAACCGTCGGAGCGACCGGGAGCCGCGGCCCGGCTATTTCTCGTCCAGCAACCCGCGCACCTTGGCCTCGAGTCCGGGACGCGCGTTTGGATACCGGAGATTCCCCTTCCGATCAATCAGCCACATGGCGGGAATGCTGGTGATGCCGAATTCCTTCCCGAACTTGTTCCCCCAACCCTCGCCATCGAAGTACTGCGCCCAAGGCATGGATTTCCGCTTCACGAAATCCTTCAGCTTGTCTTCTTCCTGATCAAAGCTGATGCCGACGATTTCAAAGCCCTGCTCATGGAGGCTGTCGTAGGCCCGCTTCACGTTGGGCAATTCCGCGACGCACGGACCGCACCAGGTCGCCCAAAAATCGATCAGCACCACTTTGCCCTTCAAGGCGGCCACATCGATCTTGCGGCCGTCGACCGCGGTGAACGCGATGTTGATCGGTTTGCCCACGATTTCCGCCTTCTTGCGCATGGCCGCGGCCATCTGCTTCACCTGCGGATCCGCCTTGGATTCCTCGATTTCCTTCACGATGGCGAGGGAGTCGGGTTCCCCCTCGAGCAACTGCGCACACTGGAGGAGGAGGCTGTCCAGTTCCGGACGCTCGGGGAATTCCTTCTTCAAGGCCCGCACATCCGGGATCAGCATCCGGGCCAGCAGCGCGGGATCGTTGCCGGCTTTTTCCTGGGCGGCGCGAATGGCAGTTTGAACCTTGGCGGTAAAGGCATCGGCGGACGGCTCCGCTGGCTTCGCGGATCCCCCGGCGGCTTCCAGCGCGGCGCGGCGGGATTCATCGCCGAGCTGAACGGCCGCCGTCAGTGCCTGACGCTCCAGATCCTTTGCCTGTCCGACCTGGGCATGATTGGGGAAACGTTTTTGAAATTCGTGCGCCTTGTCCGCCGTGATTCCCGCCGAAGCCGCCACCAACTTCCGGTAGTTTTCCTGCTCCTTCTGGGTCGGCGAGCGTTGATTCCATTCCGCCGGGGCCGGCGGCGGTCGCTGCGAAATCTGCAGGGCCTTCCAGGCTTCGTCGGCATTGTCGGGAAGCAGTGGCGTGGCGTCGGTCTTCGAAGCGGCAGGCGCGGCGGTGGCTGTCGCGGTCGTCGCGGGTGCCTTCGC
>JAYTHD010000343.1:0-2853 GCA_043732975.1 Verrucomicrobiota bacterium | reverse complement strand
CGGCTGGTGCCGGACTGGATCCGGTGGAGCAGCGCAGCGATGGCGTCCTGGGGGGCCGTCGCCGAGTACTCGATCGGCGGCCGTTCAAATTCATCCGTTCCCTGGGCCGCCAACCGGAACGTCGTCCGGCAAATTAACGTGACCCACGCGATCACCGTTGATCGCGCCAGCGTATTCATGGAGCTCGACAAAGACACCGCCCCGACTTTAGACGGCGACGGATCGGTCACTATCCCTTTCTTGCCCGATACCCACCTTATTTCCAACCGCAAAGGTTTCATGAGCCATTGTGCCTCCGATCAGTTCCCAGTGGCGGCGTGAACGGGCAGCACTTGGATGGCGCTCAGTCCTCGGGCAGATCCACGGCCGCCACCGCCATGGCGGCAATGCCTTCTTCGCGGCCAACGAAACCCAACCGTTCGTTGGTGGTGGCCTTGACGCCCACCCGGCGGACCTCAATGCCCAACGCGGCGGCGATATGAGCCTTCATGGCGGTCAGATGCGGAAAAATCTTGGGACGCTCAGCGGCCAGGGAAGCGTCGACGTTGACAATGCGTCCGCCCCGGGCCTTCACCCGGCGGGCCGCCTCCTCCAGGAAGAGGCGGCTGGGGGCGTCCTTCCAGGCCGGATCGGTGTTGGGAAACAAATGCCCGATGTCCACCTCGCCAATCGCACCCAGTACCGCATCGGTGATCGCGTGCAACAGGGCGTCCGCATCCGAATGCCCTTCGAGCCCCAGGTGATGAGGAATCTCGACGCCGCCGAGGACCAGCCGACGCCCGGCCACCAGCGGATGCACATCATAACCGATGCCAACATGAACCATGGAGCACACTCAACCACGACCGCAGTTGTGCAACCAAATGGCAGCGAACGGCGGACGACGGCGTCCGGTTGGTTGATCGGGCTTGGATCGACGAAAATCGCTCAGTCCCAATCCGCTCAAGCCGCCGGCGTCGGCGAGGCGACGCTGTTCAGACGCCGGATGCGCTCGATGTTCGTCTCGATCCGACGGAGGTAATCGTTGACTCCGGAGGGAGGGGGACGGGAGAGAAAGCGGAAGACTCCCCGGAAATCCACGTTGATCTTGGGGATGACGTATTTGTCCCAAAACCCCGGGGTCTTCCGCACCAAATCCTCCACGCTGCTAAACCCGACCGCGCCCGGATTTCCGGTGAAGCGACCTGCCTCGACAAATTCCTCATAAAGGACGGGCAGTTTGTCGACGTAATCCGGCGCCGCCATTTGTCCGAGCAGGTCCGCCGTGCCCAGCGCAAAGCCGCCGACACGTTCCACATCGGATTGAAAGGGAATGGCCGCGACGTTGGCGCCCATGCCGGTGCAGCGGATCATGTTTTGCACGGAGCGAATGGCGGTCAGGCCGTAACCCTTGGTGCGCAGAAACTCTTCGGCGAATTCGCAACTCCGGTTGACGTGCGTCGCGGTGTACTTTGCCCCGGTTCCCAATGTGTCGTCCCGGCGCTTCAGGTAGCCGGTGTCATGGAAAAGGATGGCGAGAATGGCCAGTTCAAACAGAGGCCGGTCCAGCGTCGGGGCTTCACCCGCCTCGCGGTGGCCCCGGAGCAGGGCGGAAAGGCAGAGGGCGCCTTGCAAGGTATGCTCCAGATCATGGTACCGGGCATCGATCGCCTGAAACTCGGGGTGGCGCCCGTTGAAGCAGTCAATCGCCCAGCCGAAAGCCTGGGGCACAAAGAGACGGTCGCCCTGCGGGAACAGTGCCAGGTAATCCGCCCGGATGCGGCTGGCCACCACCAAGGGATCCCGAGTGTCCGTCACACGCAACCCGTCAAATGAAGACGGGAGTTTTTCGCTCGCCTGCATACGGGAAGTCTATCGCAATTCGTATGCCGATCCAAGCCCTGCTTTCCCACCCCCCAACGGGGTCCGGAATTGCCCACCCGTTCCCGGAGTGCCCGTTGCGGGTGGCAAAACGCGGAAGCATCCCTCTTAAAATATTTTACAGCAATTGGTTATGCCTGCTTCAAACGCTTCTGGTGCAACGCCTTTTTCAGCAGCGGCAACGGTTGGGTATTCACAATATCCCGGGCGGTCAGCCATCCCTTCCGGGCGATCCCCGCACCGAGGCGCAAAAATGAGAAATGGTCGAGACGATGTGCGTCACAATTGATGACACAGCGGACACCCTTGGATTTCGCCAGCGGCCAGAGTCGCCAGTCCAGGTCAAATCGATACGGACTGGCGTTGAGCTCGATCCACGTACCGGTCGCCGCGCAGGCGTCGATGACGGCGGGAATGTTGATCTTGTAGGGTTGGCGGGAGAGCAGCAGGCGACCGGTCAGGTGTCCCAGCATGTGCACATTCGGATTCTCGGCGGCACGAATCAGTCGGCGCGTATTCTCAGCCTCATCCGGCGAGGGGACATGCAGGCTGGCGATGACCACGTCGAGTTCCGCCAACACATCATCGGAAAAATCCAGCCCGTCCTTCAAGACATCCACCTCGGTTCCGGTCAGCAGACGGAAGTCGCTGCCGTCATCGGCTGCCTGGCGGTTGATGCGGGCGACCTCCTGCAACTGCTGTCGCAGGCGGGCAGGATCGAGTCCGTTCGCCTGGAAACTCGCGCGGCTGTGGTCGGTGATGGCCCAATAACTTAAGCCCAGATCCTCGGCCCGGGCGCGGATCGCTTCGAGGGTGTCGCGGCCATCCGACCAGTTCGAATGATTGTGCAACGAACCCTTCAGATCGGTCCACTCCACCAGGCGCGGCAGGTGCCGGGCTTCACTGGCGGCGAACTCCCCGTGATCCTCGCGCAATTCCGGCGGGATCTCTTCCAGTCCCAAAGCCCGGAAGATCTCGCCCTCATCGTGGCAG
>JAYTHD010000342.1:0-3329 GCA_043732975.1 Verrucomicrobiota bacterium | reverse complement strand
CTCGGCGACCCGCACCCAGGCGAAGCCGAAATCGGGATCCGCCGTCGCCGCGGCGAGCGCCAGTTTTCGTGCGCCGGCCAGATCAAGGCGCCTCTGCGCCGCAAAACTCGCCGCCAGGACGGCCGCCGGCGAGCCGCCCGGATCCGTCTCCGGCGGATGCCCCTGCACGGTGGACACCAATGCCCGCAGCGCTGTCGCATCCGGACCGTCCATGCCCTCGAGGAGTCGCGCCGCCTGCTCCGATTGTCCTGCGGCCAGGGATAATTGGGCGAGAAACAAACGATCCACCGGTACTGTCGCCACCGGCATATTCGCCCGGACATCGATCATTTCCAGTGCCGCCAGCAGGTCGCCAGACACATAGGCGGCCACGGCGTTTTGCCAGGCCGGATTCACTCCGGAGAGCGCTGCGGGTGGCAGGATGGCAGGATAATATAGAGTCCATTGGATCGGCGCGACGACGTCCACCATGGGCGATTTCACCGGCGCCCGGCCCGGCCCCACCCGCGACTCCTCACGCGGGCCGAGCACGACGCCCCCGAATTCATTGGTGAGCTGCACCGATCCTTCCAGCAGGGAAACCACCGTCGTGCCATCAGGCGCGACGCGCAGGGCGAACTCGGTTCCCAGAATGGCTCCCGACGCGACCGGGGTGCGGAATTTTTGATCCGCCGCCTTGTCCCGATTCAGGAGGTAGAATCCCCCGCCACGGACATCGATTTCGTAGCGCCCTCCCTGCGTGGTGGGCATGGCAATCAACAGATCGGTAAGTTCGTCCACGCGCCCGATTGATTTGTCGGCAAACTGGAGGGTCGCTTCGCTGAAATCACCCGTGCTAAGAGTGTCACCGAGCTGCAGCACCAGGTTGGTCGCCGCCTTGATATAGGCCGTGGTGCGGGCACGTTGGATCTTCACATGGCCTTTGAACGCCACCATGAACACACCGGGCTCGCCCGCGGACTCGCCCGCCCGCGCAGACTGCGGCCCGTCGACCTGCAGCCACAGCAAAAGCGGGACCCCAAGGCAACCAATAGCTCGTTCGAAAAAATTCATGATGCGGAATTCCCCGGGGTGATGTCGCGCCCACCTTACCTTCCACTCTGCGAGGCGAACCAGTCCTTTCTTGAGTTTCCGATCACCCGGTCTCCATCCGCCCGCGCGCCCCGCTTCCAACACCCGGTGCTCCGGCCGAAAACTATCGGTCTTGCACATGTTCAACCTCCGGGCCGGGTGTACAATCCCCCGCAGATGAAAGCTCCTCCGCTGGCTTCCTTCAGGGACGGCCGCCAGCGCACAAATCCGGAGGCACTCCTCCGCTCTTCCCGCGGCGGGTCGCCCCGGATTCCGCCGGCCGGTTGGCGCCGCCGGACGGTGTCGCGTCTCGGCCTGCTGCTCGTGCTCGCACTCCCGCCGCTCCACGCCGCCTCCGGCACCGTGGTGGCGTGGGGTCTCAATGGGCAGGGCCAGACCACCGTCCCCGCCGGCGCCCAAAGCGGAATAACCGCCATCGCCGCGGGATTTCGGCACACGCTCGCCCTGCGTAACGACGGCGCCGTCGGGGCCTGGGGATACAATGTCCAAGGCCAGACCAAGGTCCCCGCGATCGCCCAGAGCGGTGTCCTGGCCGTCGCCGTGGGCGGCTCTGACGACACCGGCAAAGGGGGACACTCCGTGGCCTTGAAAACCGACGGTTCCGTGGTGGCCTGGGGCGACAATTCGTTTGGTCAGACGACCGTGCCGACGGCAGCAAAAAGTGGAGTGATGGCGATTGCCGCTGGATTCCGCCACACCGTGGCGTTGAAGGGCGACGGCACCGTCCTCGGCTGGGGCGACAACCTTGATGGCCAGACTTCGGCACCCCGGGATCTGCGTGAAGTCACCGCCATCGCCGCGGGAGATTATTTCACCGTGGCCTTGCGCCCCGACGGCTCCGTGGTGGCCTGGGGATCGAACAAGCACGGGGCGACCACCATCCCCATCGCCGCCCAAGTCGGCGTGACCGCGATCGCCTCGGGATATGAACACGTCGTGGCCTTGAAAGTCGACGGCTCCGTGGCGGCGTGGGGCGACAACTCCTTTGGCCAGACGACCGTGCCCGCCGCCGCCCAGAGCGGAATCATCGCTGTGGCCGCTGGCTTCAAGCACTCGGTCGGCTTGAAAAGTGACGGTACGCTTGTTACCTGGGGAAACAATGCGGAGGGCCAATTGACCGTGCCCAGCACCGCCAAGAGTGGCGTCACCGCCATTGCCGCCGGCGGCTTTCATAGCGTGGCCCTCCTGGGGACCGGGGCGCTGGCGCCCGCGATCAGCGTTCCGCCGGCCAGCCAGAACGCGAGCGTGGGCCAGAACGTCACCTTCGTCGTCACCGCTTCCGGCACTCCGCCGCTGCACTATCAATGGCGACGAAATGCTGAGGACCTGGCCGGAGCCACCGGGGCCAGCCACACGTTGACTGCGGTCCAATCGGAGCAGGCCGGGAGCTACACCGTGACGGTGAGCAATGTTGCGGGCAAAGTCCTCAGCGCCCCGGCGGCGGTGCTCACAGTCTACCCCACCAATGGCACCGTGGTGGTCTGGGGCAGTCCGGTCTTCGACCTCACGAATGTACCCGTCGCCGCCCGGAGCGGCGTGACCGCGCTGGCGATGGGTGGGAACCACGCCGTGGCCTTGCGGAATGACGGCACCGTCGTGGCCTGGGGATCCAACAGCGATGGACAAACCACGGTGCCCAAAGGTCTGACCGACGTCATCGCCATTGCCGCCGGGGGAAACAACTTCTCTCTGGCCTTGAAAGGCGACGGCTCCGTTGTGGCTTGGGGCCTCAACGCGTCGGGCCAGACGACGGTGCCAGCGAATTTGCGAACGGGCGGAGGAGCGGTGGCGACGGCGATTGCCGCCGGATACGACCACGCCGCCGCCGTATTGCGCGATGGATCGCTGGCGACCTGGGGAAACCTCGGCAGCAAAAGTGAACTCGCGGTGCCCTCCGGTCTGAAGGACGTCCAGGGGATCGCATCTGGAAGCGGCTTCACCCTCGCATTGAAAAGCGATGCGACCGTCGTTGCTTGGGGTAACAATCGCCCGTTTCCCGGTCCAACCAACGTCCCGACGGGCCTGAAGGAAGTCGTGGCCATCGCGGCGGGAGGCTTCCACGCCGCCGCCTTGAAAGGCGACGGTACCGTCGTGGCCTGGGGATTCAATGAGCGGGGGCAGACGGATGTGCCGGCCGATCTGGCCGGAGTAACCGTCATTGCTGCCGGGGCCGAATTCACGGCCGCTTTGAAGAGCGACGGTACCATCGTGACTTGGGGCGACAATTGTTGCGCTCA